>JBIKUW010000084.1:0-5733 GCA_044347385.1 Rickettsiales bacterium | reverse complement strand
AAAAATTAGAACCAGTAAAAAAAGAACATGAGGAAAGAAAAAAAGAGCAACAAGAAATCAAAGCGCGGCAACAAGAAAATTGGGCTTTACTCGCACAATGGGAAAACAATGTAAAAAAAGGTCTTCAAATAGCTGGCTCAACCAATAATGCTTGGGATTTGTTAAACCAAATAAAACAAGATGATGAAGAAATCGAAAATGAAGAAGATCTAAATGTTCAACAAGCTATGATTGTCGTTCAACTTGAAGAATTAGAAGGTATGAAAGAGGAATTAGTTGGATCAAATAAGGATGAAGAAGAAAATGATGTTGGTCCAAGCACTTTCTTTACTCCAAATCAACAAGATATAGAAATAACATGAAATTCTTAGTATAAAAATTAGATTTCATTTATTTAAACCCTTCTATGCATAGCACAACTATGCTTCAAACTCTTCATTATTTACACAATTAGAATAGTTCACAATATAAAACACTGCAAATAAGATCGCTATTGATATCACAACCATTGGTGTTACAAAACTAAAAACAGATCCTGTGAAAAACAACCCTGCAACCCATACACCAAAAGCTATGGATAAATTCCTAGCTAAAACTATTGCAGATGATGATGCACCTTTATGATCTGGCATAATTCCCATACAATATGCAAAAATAGTTGGCACTAATAGGGTTGCTGCAACCCCATGTATACAAATACAAAATGTCATCCAATAAAATGATTTTGAGAAGAACATTAAAACGAAAGATATCAGATTGAAAGATGCTCCTAGATAAAGAGATTTTTTTGTAGTTTTGATCTTCAAAAATAAAACGCAAAATATCGAATACAGACCAACAAAAGCAAGTATGCTCAAAGAAAAAATCACCGCTGTTCCACCAAATCTTTCAATATAAACAAATATTCCATATGTGATAAATATAAAATATAAAACCGCACTTAAATTCGGTATCAACATTGAAATTAAAAATACTTTGTTAGACAATACAGTTTTAAAATCTTTATATAACGTTTTTAGATGAAATTTTTTATATTTATCCTTTTTCGTTTCTTCAAAGAAAAATAGAATCGATATCCATGCGATCAACTCTATTACCACAATTATAAAAATATTAGTACGCCAACCTACATAGTCATTCACAATTCCACCAACAATTGGGGCACCAGCAGTAAAAGAATTATTGACGGATTGCATGATCCTATAAAACTTCTCTGCTTCCCTATGTTTAAAAACATCAGCAACTATAATTGGAACAAGAACTATTCCCGTAGCAGCACCAAGACCTTGAACAAATCTACAAAAAATTAGAAACCAAATTGATTTTGAAATAACGCATCCAAAAGCTCCTACTAAAAGAATAAAATTCCCACAAAGCAATGTTTTCTTACGACCATATGCATCCGATATCGCTCCAATAAAAATTGACCCTAGAATAAAACCTAAAATGTTTGATGTCACTACCCAGCCCATCAATTCGGTTGATGCATTAAAAAATTTTGACATATCAACAAAACTTGGGGATATCATTTCAATCTCAATAGCACTTCCAATTGATAAAACAATAAGCACGAGAATTAAAATTTTTGGGCTCATCAATATTTTCTGCAGAACTATTTAAAAAATTATCTTCTTTATTTCTATAAAATTATATCAAAATATCCGTAAAACAACCATCAAAATACAACAATATAATTATTGTTTGTATTAATAATTACTTCAAAATTTATCCTATCACTAAATGACTCAATTATTTTCCACTACCTCCTTCATCAGTGGACTTGATAATCTTTTCTAAAAAAAATCTCACTACTTAATAAAATAAATTTATAACGCAAAATAAATTATATTACAAAAAGATCTTATCTTTATAATTCTTAAAAAAATGTTACAATGAAAGAAATTAATAAATAAAATATTAATATGCCAAAAAGAACCGATATAAAAACAATTTTAATAATTGGAGCTGGACCAATTGTTATAGGTCAAGGATGCGAATTTGACTATTCTGGAACACAAGCATGCATAGCATTAAAAAAAGAAGGATATAAGATAATCTTGGTAAATTCAAATGCCGCAACAATCATGAATGATTCTGAGCTTGCTGATAAAACTTACATCGAGCCATTAACAGCAGAATTTGTTGAGAAAATAATTATAAAAGAAAGGCCGGATGCAATCCTACCAACTGTTGGAGGACAAACTGCATTAAACATTGCGATGAAACTTGCAAAATCTGGTTTCTTGAAGGAGCACCACGTGGAAATGATAGGAGCAAAAGTTGAATCAATTGAAAAAGCAGAAGACAGACAGTTATTTGCTGAAGCAATGGATAAAATAGGACTAAAGCTACCTTATAGTGTTGTCGTGACAGATTTAGAAGAAGCTTTAAAACAATTAAAAATTATTGGGCTACCAGCAATTATAAGACCATCTTTCACTCTTGGAGGTACTGGCGGCGGGATTGCTTATAACATTGAAGAATTTGAAAAAATTATCACTGAAGGATTGAACGCCTCCCCTATTCACTCGGTTCAAATTGACCGCTCAGTCCTAGGATGGAAAGAATACGAACTGGAAGTTATGCGCGATAAAAACGGAAACTTCTCAATTATCTGTTCGATAGAAAATCTTGATCCTATGGGAGTTCACACAGGAGATAGTATCACAATCGCACCAGCTATAACTCTTACCGATAAGGAATATCAAGAAATGAGAAACGCTGCAAAAATGATTATTGATGAAATTGGAATTGAGACTGGTGGTGCTAACGTACAATTCGCTGTGAATCCAAAAACTGGCGAGCAATTAGTTGTAGAAATGAATCCGAGAGTTTCGCGCTCATCTGCCTTAGCATCAAAAGCTACTGGATATCCTATTGCAAAAATTGCAGCACTTGTAGCTGTAGGATTCACTCTCGATGAAATTATGAATGACTGCACAGAAGGAATTCCTGCATCTTTCGAGCCTGTAATAGATTATGTTGTTGTAAAAGCTCCAAGATTTAATTTTGATAAATTCCCAAATCAAAAATCTCACGAACTTACAACTTCGATGCAGGCTATTGGTGAATCAATGGCAATTGGAAGAAATTTCCCAGAAGCTTTACAAAAAGCTATCTGCTCTTTAGAAGAAAATATCGATGGTTTATACACAAAAGAAAACAAAAACCTCTCAGTTACAGAACTGTTGAGCAAACAGAAAAAATTACTTTCTAACATCTCTAAGAACATCCCTGATAGATTATTACAAACCTGCGATGCTATGAGAAATGGAAGTACATACAATGAAATATGCGAAATAACTAAATACGACCCTTGGTTTATTAGCCAAATCTCTGAAAATATAATCGATAATGAGAAAAAAATTCTAGCTCATGGAATTAACACAAAAGAAGAAATGTTTGAATACAAGAAACAAGGCTTCTCCGACACCAGATTGGCTTTTCTCACTGGAAAAACTCGTCACGAGATTTATGAATTGAGACAAAAATTAAATATCAATCCTGTTTTTAAACGAGTTGATACATGCGCTGGTGAATTTGATGTTAAAACTAATTATTTATATAGCACCTATGATGGTGATATTAAGCAAGAAATTTTTTCGTGCGAATCTAATCCAACAAACAGACAAAAAGTAATTATTATTGGAAGTGGGTGCAACAGAATTGGTCAAGGAATTGAATTTGACTACTCATGCGTTCATGCAGCAACAGCAGTAAAAGAATTAGGATTAGAAGCGATAATGATTAACTGCAATCCAGAGACAGTTTCAACGGATTATCAAGTTTCTGATAGACTTTACTTCGAACCTCTAGACATAGAACATGTTTTGAGTATTGTGAATGCTGAAAAGAAAAATGGCTCAATTCTTGGTGTCATCGTTCAATTTGGTGGACAAACCTCGCTCAAACTTGTGAATGATTTAAAATTTTACAATATACCAATTCTTGGAACTGATTCGGATTCTCTTGATATTGCTGAAGATAGAAAAAGATTCAAAGAACTCCTCAATGGATTAAATCTCCAACAACCAAAAAGCATGATCTGCAGCAATTCCGATGAATTAAAAAAAATCAGCACAGAAATGCAATATCCTATTCTCGTTCGCCCATCAAATGTACTTGGTGGCAGATCAATGATGATTATCTATCAAAAAGACCAACTAGAATATTATTTGAAAGAAAATCCATATGTTTTTGAAAATGGAAATCTTTTGGTTGATGAATTCTTAGATCAAGCAACAGAAATAGATGTTGACGCAATTTCTGATGGAAATGAAATCAAAATCGCTGGAATCATGGAGCATATTGAAGAAGCTGGAGTTCATTCAGGAGACTCTACATGTATAGTTCCACCTCCATATTTAAATGAAAAGATAATTGAAGAAATCAAGGAAATCGCACTTAAACTCACAAAATCCTTAAATGTAATCGGGCTAATCAATATTCAAATGGCAATTAAAGATAACCAAATTTATATTATTGAAGCAAATCCAAGAGCAAGTAGAACAATACCATTCATCTCAAAATATAATAATATTTTCTTCGCTAGAATTGCAACTTACGTAATGTGTGGAAAAAAACTTTCTGACTATAAAAATTATTTTGAGAACAAAACCACAAAACACTACGCCGTGAAAATGCCGGTATTTCCATTTTTAAAATTTAAAAATGCCGATATAAATCTCGGACCTGAAATGAAATCTACAGGAGAATCAATGGGTATTGATAAAAATTTTGAAGCTGCATTTGCAAAAGCCTTCATAGGAACCGGGCAAGCTCTACCAACTTTTGGAAAAGTTTTAATCTCTGTTGGAAATAATGATAAAAATGAAACGTTAATCAACATTGCAAAAGAACTTATCTCAAATGAATTTACACTCTACGCTACGGAAGGAACAGCTAACTTCTTAATTCAAAATAATATTTCTTGCAGTATCGTAAATAAGGTTACTGAATCAAGACCAAACATCATGGACCTCATAATTAACAATGAAGTCGTGCTTTATATCAATACATCAGACAATTTCCAAGCTATAAGAGAAGGTTTAGAAATCAGAAGGCAAACAATGATGAAGCGCATTCCGTGCATCAGAACTCTATCTCATGCAAACTCCCTTGTTAGAGCAATAACATATTATAAAAAATACAATATTGATGTTCACGCGATACAAGATTACAACATTGCAAAAAATGATATAGATATAATAATCACTCCAACCCAATTGGACAACAGAATTGGAACTATATAAATTATATTAGCTTCATCCTGAAAGTTTTGTCATCCCTGTCAAGCAAAGAAAACTAGAATGACAATACAAGACTGCTTTCATCCCACTGCTTTAGCACTTAGCCAACGAGAGAGCAACATAGGTTGCGACATACGAGTTACTCTGGGAACGAAGAATTCTTTAGAATTCGTAGTGAGGTCGAGAATCCGATGAGGTTTGAGGAATGTCCTATATGGATCCTACGTTTAATAATAAATATTAAACTAGGATGACAATTCATCATTAGAATAACAACTATATTATATATATTAAACCAATATAGTATTATCCAACACACTCACCAATATATCTCTTCCCATACCATCAGTATCACAAAAAGGCTCTATGTAGAAATCACCATTCTGACTTTGAATGTTATTAATATGGAATGGAAGATTAATAGAGTTATCTGTATTAGTAGATCCACCTAATGATTGATCACCAGTAGCAGAAGCTTGTGGAG
>JBIKUW010000010.1:0-20419 GCA_044347385.1 Rickettsiales bacterium | reverse complement strand
TTTACCTGATTTAATATTGGATTTAATACAAATGGAGATACTTTTACTTGATTTAATGCCGGATTTAATACTTTCGTTCCATATCTAAAAACTGTTGACGCAATTCTCACTATTGGATGCATAAATTTACCAAAAAAATTAATTTAACTAAATTCTAACGTAAAAGTTGAAAAATAAAAGATTCATTATGATTAAAAAATATTTATTAACAAATATTATTCTAATATTACTTTGTTGAAGCGCTAGTTCTGGGAGCTTTTCCATTTTTATTTTTATCACCATCTTTCCTCTCAGTACTTGTAAAAGCACCAGCAGTTATTCCTCCTAAACCTTCCATTCTTGAAGAAGCAGATCTAACTCTCCTACCAGCAGACATTAAAGCCCTTGTTGAACCAGACAATGCTTGAACAATTTGCGGCATCACCTTCGCAAATTGATAGAAAATCAACATAGCAAACATCATACCCAATATCCCTATTTGAAATTTACGAGTTCCAGCTTCATTTGCCTTAATTTCTGCACCAACTGAAGGTCCAAATATTGAATCACTACTTTTTGTCTTCACAACATATGAATTCATCATACACATAACACTATCACAATCACACCCAGGAACCATATCTCCCTCTTCAGGTTCTACAGGATTTTTTGAATTATTAAATCCAAGATTTTTGCACTTAGCGCTAAAATCTTTTGATGTATCAACGTCAAAAACACGAACTTTTTCACCTAAAACATACCCGGTTGATTTTGTAAAAATTGTTTGACCAAACGCAATGTTATCAACAACTAAAAACATAAAACCCATAAAAGCAAATAGTATTACTGGATATAAAGAATATACGATCAATTGCCCTACCCATGCATCAAAAATTTGTTTTGTCGATTTAAATAGTAAAAATGGCACAAAGATTGGCGACAACATAACTAATATATAAAATCCCATAGTCGCTAGAATCATTAATTCAACTACTTGAATAATTACAAATAATAAAAAGATAGCAAATAAGACAGATCCTAGTATTAAAAATATAAATCTTATAGGAAGTCCTATAATTGAAACAACTCTGTGAAATATATTTTGATCGAAAACAACGGATTTATAACCAGATACTAGAGGATTAACAAGGCCATTTGATAAATAGTATGCAAAATGACAATCAAGATTGTCCCAAACTCTTAGATAACTAAAATCTCTTTTAATAACTGTTCCATTTTCCCCAGGAAAATTCTTTATATAATCAATATCATTATAATCACAGAGCTTACCACCAGTAACGCTTGTTTTATTCTTAGAATTCAAAACAATTGCTTGCAACTCAGTCGATATACTCTCAACCCATTGAGAATATACTGTCATTCCATTCTCACGACCATGATCAACAGTTAAATATATAACAAAAGCTATCTTTAGAATGAAAGCCATAACTTCTGATTTTTTTGGAGGTGAATCAAAGAACAATAACTGCATTCCAAATAATATTACAGATAACATTATTAAAAGCAAAACAATGCCACGCATTCTTTTTTGCATTGCATAAAGCATTCCTGAATTTTTTGCATGCCCAGTATTATTATTGTTTGTTGATATAGATAAATTGTTACATCCATAAACAATATTACCAATAGAATCTTTCATGCAGGCCATTAGATAAGATGTTATAGGTATTGGAGCTTGAAACAAACCTCTGACTGATGTTGTACAAAGTTGAGATACAGAGCACTTGTTATAACAAGGAGAATCATCATACCGAATAATTCTAGCTTTTGGATTTTTACCACCATTATTTATTATTATACCAGTATCTTTATCAAACTCTAAATCTTCATAAACTGGCACAGATGCTGGACATTTTGGAATAAGGTTCATATTAAGTTTTTTAATGCATCCTATTTCATAAGATTGAACCCATGGAAGACCACCAATTAAACCAGTTAATCTAGCGCATAACTGAACACCAGCCTTTTCTATTATCTTATAATTATATCCACCAATTTGCACTGTTTGTCCAGCTTCACCTGTTTTACAAGTTGGCCTCCCAAAGTAAAGCTTAAATCTCTCTGGATCACCACTTCCCCTGAAAAGTGGAGACATCATACTCTTTGGGCAATCGTTTGGATCTTTTGCCGTACATTTTAATTTCATATATCCATTACTATCGGTAGTATCAAGGTTTGGCATCCTTCCAACTTGCCTATATTCTTCTGGGCAAAGCATTGAAGTCGGTCCATTATAATACGGATATTTTGATATAACATCATAACTAAAACCTCCACCATACCAACTCGTATCTCCATAACAACCCTCAAACCATCCAGCAAAAGGCATTATAGCATTTGGAAAACTACCTCTAGCACATACAGTAATTTTATCTGCAGATGCTGATGGTCTTCCAATAAAATAACAATCATTTTCATTTTTACATTCGATATCTACATCATGACCACCAATTTTATTTTTATATCGATAACCTTCAACAGGACGAAAACCTTTGAAACGTCCATTTGAATCTTTCAAAACCATCTGCATCTTTCCACGATTATCAAAATCTGGATGATCAGACGGCATAACATCTGGATAATATTCAACTGGGTCTTTCACAAATGAGTGCATACATTGCCCAAAACCAGCGCCACCCAAAACAGAATAAACTATTGCACCAATCCCAACTCCGACACTCGCCCACCCAGAAACTTTTAAAGCTGTCCCTTTAATTTTTGAAATAGTTGTTGGATCAGGCAGCGCCAACAATGCTATACCGGAATTTATTGAAGCAACTCCACCGGCTACCTCAATAATTCCTCCGACAAATCCACTTAACAAAGTTACAAGACCAACTATATCAAGCAGACAAGATGGAGATGTTGCTAAACTTCTATAATTAGTATTACTGACATCTAATTGATCAATATTTTCAATTTTCTCAGGAGCAGGTGCAGAAATTGCATCATTAATTAGCTTGCTTTCAAATAAAAAACAAAAAAACAGAAGTAGAAAAATGTTAGATATGACTTTTTTGTTACAAAAAATTTTAAGAAGCCTTAACATTCTTAACCCCATTGTAAAATAATGGCAACCAATCTCGCGGATTATCACCAACCTTCTTTCTAATTTCATCAAGCATTAAAACTGTCTCCGCTCTACCAGATAGCACGGAAATAATATCATCCATACCCTTCAAGTCGAGTTTTGCTATTACCGCTTCTACACCTTGCTTCACTAAAAAGTATCTACTTGATGGATCTGTAGATTTAATTAAATTAAATTCCCTCTGACTTAACATAAAAACAGTTTTATAAATTGCTGTTGCTTTCAGATTTGGCAAAAAAATTTGCGTCGCTGTTTGTTGCACTAAGGTATCACTAATTTGACTTTTTCCAATATCTTCAACGCTTTGAGTTGCAAAAACAACCATTGCATTTAGCTTACGCAATACTTTTAACCAATCTTTAATTCTTGGAGCAAAGATATCATTATCAATTAGAGCCCATGCTTCATCGAGAATAATCATTGTTGGCTCGCCATTCAATGATTCGTTTATCCTATGGAATAAATACATTAAAACTGGTCCGAGAGAGATTGGATCTTTTAACAAAGGAGCCATCTCAAATCCATAAATTCTTGCTTCATCAAATCTAACTGCGTCTTCCTTATTATCGAAAACTTTCGCGTGCGAACCCTTTCCATACCACATACTCATTCTCTGCGCTAAACTTCCAGGAGTATTCATACCAAAAAAAGCAGCTATATTGCTTAAACGTCTATCTTCTTGTTTTAATTTAAAATTTCCTTCTATTGCAGCAGAAAATAGAGAAATATCATCTGGGGTAATTTTTGGCTCTATTGCCATAGCCAACTGCTTCAACCAATCCATCAAAAATGTTTTATTCTCAGGGGTATCCTTTATCTGCAATGGATTAAATCCCGTTCCACTTCTAGCTTCTAAAACTGTATATCTACCATCAATCGCTCGTAAAAAAATCTCCGCACCCCTATCCTTGTCGAAGAAAAACATCTTTGGATTATATTTCATTGCTTGGCAACATAAAAAGTTCATCAAAACAGTTTTACCAGCACCAGTTGGACCTACAATCATAGTATGCCCAATATCACGAACATGAAAATTAAAATAAAAAGGAGTTTTAGAAGTCGTATTCAAAACAGTTACAGCTTCTCCCCAATGATTTCCAAACTTCTTACCAATAGGATAGTTATGATAAGATGCAAAGCCAGCATAATTTTTACTATTAATAATCGCTTTTCGAACCAAACAATCAAAATTTCCAGGAAATTGCCCCCAATAAACTGGCTCTAAATTCCATTTTTCACGAACTGCATAAACACCAGTATTTGTAAGCTCAACTTCAACCAATGACATTGCATTTTCAAGAGCTTTCTCCGTTTTTTCAATACACATAACAGTCATATGATGCAATCCAAAACCTATTCTCCCACTCATTGCATCATCTAATGCTCTAGAAATTTCAACAACTTGAGAAACAGCTTTATCTCCAGCTTGAATCATCCTATTTTGTTGAAGCTGCATTTTTCCTATTGCACCTTGTCTATTTACAGATTGATATGTTTGACTAATTATCATCTCAACTGGTAATTGCAAAAATGCATCAAAAAAACCTGCATTTGTTTGCTGGTTGTACTCTTTTAAACTCACCATTCCCGCATAGCGAATTCCATATGCAGTCACAATTCTGATATTTTTCCTTTTAAAATATAACCTATTTTTACAAATCTGATGAGAAATATCATTTTCTGTAAACAATGACGAATGAGATTCGTTATTTGCAATCAAACTCAAAAACTCTGTCTGCTGTGAGCAAAGCATTCCATATTTATTTTTATAAATAGTTAGAATTTTTGGTGAATAATCTCTGAAACTCACGAGCAAACGATTTATTATCTCATCTAACTCACTTACAGTCTCTCTTAAATCAGAAACACTGTCAGTGCTTTCTTCTGTTTTTTTAAAACTTCTGTTTTTTACTATCTCTATCAATCTATCAAGAAATTTAAAAGCCTTCTTCTCAATTTTAATTAAAACACTAAGATAAAGGTCATTTACATAATTTTCATTTGACCCTAACTTTGCGCGAACTACTCTATTAGAATAATCCGAAAATATATTTCCGGTTCTTTTTGCTCCGAAATCCTCATCAAAAACTTCCTGCTTTCTACGAACAATATGACTATATAATTTTATTTTTTCTGGTAAACCACGAAAAAACTGATTTCTCATTTCTTTACGAGCATCAACATCATCATCATCCGCAGTCTCAAAAGAAAATCCACTCATCTTCACAACTTTCATCAAGTAGCCATTCTTTAGAAAAATTGTTTCTGAGTCATAATGCAACCAATATGGCAAAAATCCAGATGAATTATACTCACTACGCATTACCCCATGGTTTACCGCGTCAGTTTTTTTGATCTTTAATTCCTCAAAAATAGAACGACTCATTCTTTCTTATACTCTTACTAATTAACATCATACGAATTTCCACCGTGAAATAATTTATTTCTACAGCGATTAAATTTCTGCAATCTCAGCATTATCAACTCTAGAAATAGAGGCTCATCTCTACATATCAGATATCCAATACCATGAAACACACCACCTAACAAAAAAACCCATAATTTTGAGGTCATGATAAAAACTGAAACCACCATCATAAAATTCAACATCACAAAAGAATAACTTACTCCTGCTAACATCGGAGGGCGAGTCAAACCTTTGAATAATTTGTCAATTTCTAAACCACCTTTTTCATCAGACATAAAAATTATCATAATAATTTATATTTGAAGATATTATACATCGTGAAATATAAAAAAGGGTAAATTTTTATCTTTTATTTTCAAGCATAGTATCAATTTAAAAGTATGAATGGCAAACCCATTTATTTAAAAAAACCAAATATTTGACATGAGAACACTATCTTAATAAAATGACAAGAATCAATATCTTTAAAACTCATGTCAAATATCATCACCAAAAGTAAAAGACTTTACGCAAAAGTTATCAAAAATCACGATCTACAAACACTTTCCTCTCTTTATATTCATGATGATATTTCAACATTTGATGCTATAAAAGATGCATTCGATGATAATAAAATTAATAAACAAAAACTGATTGAGATTCTACAATACAGAATTCACTACTACAAAGATGTAAAATTATCTAAACGAAAACCATTTTCAAGATTTTTAATTTTTGATAAAGACACTGATCAATGCGTTGGTATATTCGGCTTTGATCGTATGAACATCGAAGATAAAATTTACAGAACTTCTAAAAATGCTCAAAAATACACTCTATCTAGAAAATCAATCCTAATAAGTTACAAAATCCATCCTCATCATTGCAATAAAGGCTTCGGAACAGAAATAGTCACACAAATGATCAAATGGTTTTTTAAAAACTTTACTCACACTAAAATTCTCGCGCATCTATACAAAAATAATATTCCCTCTCAAAGACTGCTAGAAAAAGTCGGTTTTGAAAAAATCTACGAAGTTAAATATTTGAACTCTCTAGAGCCAAACACGGACATTGTTGGGTTATCTAATGAAAATTTTATCATCAAATAAATTTATTAGATCGAACTCATAATTTCATTCTTTATGAATTCATTATTTATGAATTTCTAAGAAAATCTATTCACCCTTTTTTAAGTCTTTCCAAAAATCTTTCACTTTTTTCACAAAACCAGAAGATTTGGGATTTGAGGTTCCATCAGTAATCGTTTCAAACTGCTCTAGCAATTCTTTCTGCTTTGCGTTCAAATTAATCGGCACTTCTACAATAATATCAACGTATAAATCACCACGTCTACTTGACTTCAGAACCTTCATTCCTTTTTCTTTGATTTTAAACTGAGAGCCATTTTGTGTACCAGCTGGAATTGTCAAACTAACATCAGTCCCGTCAATTGATGGGACTTTTATAATTCCGCCTAAAGTTGCTGTTGGAAATGAAATCGTCGCTTCGCAAAAAAGATTCGATTTTTCACGTCTAAAGAATTTGTGTTTTTTAGCACGAACCTCAACATACAAATCCCCATTCTCACCACCTTTTACTCCACCTTCTCCTTCTCCAGAAATCCTGACTCTTTCGCCATCATCAATACCAGCTGGAATTGAAACAGTTAATTTCCTTGATTTATCTTTTGCACCAACGCCGTGACATTTTGTACAAGGCTTACTAATAATTGTTCCTGCACCCTTACAAGTAGAGCAAGTCTGCTGAACAACAAACGGCCCACGCTGCTGCCTAATGCTTCCTGATCCATGACATGTAGAGCACTCTACTGGTTTTGATCCATCTGCTGCACCAGAACCATGACAAGAATCGCAGGTTGTTTTAGCAGTGTATTCAATCTTTATATCAGTTCCGTTAAACATTTCTTCTAATGTCATATCGGTTCTGTATTTTAAATCAGATCCCCTTTCAGCTTGTGAGTACTTTTTTGCTCCACGACTACCACCAAAAAAATCTCCGAATATATCACCAAAAATATCACTGTCAAAACCTCCAAATCCACCAGCTCCACCACCAAACCCTCCAAATCCACCTTGGTCACCATAATTATCTGAATGACCATAAGTATCATACTGCTTTCTCTTCCCTGAGTCACTTAATACAGAGTATGCTTCACTTGCCTCTTTAAACTTCGCTTCTGCCCCAGGCTCTTTATTTATATCTGGATGATATTTCTTTGCTAAGCCACGATAGGCCTTCTTTATATCATCTTCACTCGCACCTTTAGAAACGCCTAACACATCATAAAAATCTTTCTTTGACATAATTTATAAATTTTTTAAATTCCTAATTTATTATTAATATAGTTGTTTTTGTCAATTTTTTCAAGGAATTTTGATTATTAAAATAACTTTGAGAAAACTTCATAATCTATATTTAAAAAATCTACCTTCTACTTATATTAACAAATCATTAAGAAATAAGACCTTAATTGTAAATCAATATTTTTTGTATAAAATTAATAATACGTTTTATTTGGTAAATTAATGTTTCCATGGGTAAACAAATATTTATTGGCCATAAGCGCTAATAATTTCAACGATGAGACCGCACTCATCCAAGACTTCATTCAAAATCTATCCAACGTAAATTTTTCTATCATTCAGCAACAAACTAAAGAATGTTTAGAGGAAATCCGAAAAGACAAATCAAAAACTCTTGTAGAATCACTTATAACAAAATTTGAAATAGGTACAAATGAAGGATCAGCTCTGATGGAACTTGCAGAAGCTTTAATTCGCGTTCCAGACAAATACACATCATATGAATTAATTAGAGATAAAATCTCAAATGATCGATGCAATTGGAAAAGCTACATAGGAAAAGATAATTCAAGTTTTGTGAATAGTACTGCAAGATCCTTAAATCTAGCATCAAAAATAATTAGTAAATCTAATAATGGGTTTTTTGCTTCCATATTAAGATTTGTCAGCGAACCTATCATAAATAAGTTTGCTCGCCAAGGAATAGCTATGATAGGAAATCAATTTATCATGGGTCAAAAGCTATATGAAGCAATATCAAATTCAAAAAAGAAATATAAAAACTATATTTTCTCCTATGACATGCTTGGAGAAGGCGCAAGAAATGCTGAGCAAGCTGAATACTATTTCAATAGTTACAAAAATGCAGTTGAAGAATTAGGCGCACAAGTTGATAAATCCATTCCTCTCAGAAAAAGAAACAGTTTATCAATAAAAATTTCAGCACTACACGCAAGATACGAATTTGTAAATCAAGATATAGTATTTGGAGAACTTTTTGAAAAAGTAAAAGAACTTGTTCTGTTAGCTGCTAAATTTGAATTAAACATAACAATTGATGCTGAGGAATGCACAAGATTAGTGATATCACTTGGTTTATTTGAAAAAATCTTCGCTTTACCAGAATTAAAAAATTACAACGGACTAGGTTTAGCAGTTCAATCATACAACAAATCAGCAATCTACACTCTCGATTTTCTTTCCGATTTAGCAAAAAGATATAATAAGGAGATACCAATTCGTTTAGTTAAAGGTGCATATTGGGATGGAGAAATTAAAGATGCACAAGTTCTAGGATTGAAAGACTTTCCTGTCTTCACACAAAAATATCATACTGACATTTCATACTTATACTGCGCAAAGAAAATGCTTGAGGAAAAATATTTCTATCCACAATTTGCAAGTCATAACGCATTCACAGCCATGGCAATTATTGAAATGGCTAAAGGAAGAGATTTTGAAATCCAAAGATTGCATGGAATGGGGGATAAACTACACAATTTTTTAATTAAAAAATATAAGTTAACTTCAAGAATTTACGCACCCGTTGGAACTCATGAGGATTTGCTTGCTTACCTAGTTCGTCGTATTCTTGAAAATGGTGCAAGCACTTCATTTGTCCACATGTTTTCAAGCACTGATATAAACATTGAAGATTTAATAGAAAATCCTATAGATCAAGCTTTAAAAAATCATTGCAAAGCAAATGTAAAAATTAGCTCACCAAGTCAAATATATATTAATCGTCTTAATTCTTATGGTATAGATATGGGAAATGTTACACAAATAGAAGAAATGTTAACTAATTTAGCTCAATTTAAAACTAAAAAATGGAATGATATTGGACCTTTGCTGAATGGAAAAATTGAAAAAAAACATGATGCAGAGATTCGCAGAATTCCAGGTAATTTAGAAACAATAATTGGAAAAGTTATAATGTCAACACAAAATGACTGTGAAAATGCAATGAAAATTGCACTAGACTACTACCCAACATGGTCAAAAACTTCTGTACAAAAACGTGCGGAAATCGCGAATAAAATGGCAGATCTAATCGAAAAAAATAAATTCGAACTCACTGCTTTAATCATGCATGAAATGGGCAAAGCTCTTGGAGATTGTGAAGGAGAAATAAGAGAAGGAATCGATTTCTGTAGATATTACGCAAATCAGGCAATAAAATTATTTGGTAATAATATTGAGATCGACAAACACCATGTTGGAGAATCAAACGAATTAACACTTCATTCAAGAGGAGTTTTTATCTGTATTAGTCCCTGGAATTTCCCATTCGCAATCTTTTTAGGGCAAGTCATTGCAGCATTATTAGCTGGTAATTGCGTAATTGCAAAACCATCAGAGCAAAGTTGTTTCACAGCCAACTTCACAGTTAAATTATTATTAGAAGCTGGACTACCACCACAAGCTATCTCACTTCTCCCTGGAACTGGATCTGTAGTTGGTAAATTTTTGACAAGTTCAAAACATATTGCTGGAGTTGTTTTTACCGGTTCAACCGAAACTGCAAAAATCATTCAAAAAACTGTTGCTGAGCATAATCCATCATTAATTCCAATTATTGCTGAAACTGGAGGGCAAAATTGTGGAATTGTTGATAGCACTGCACTATTAGAGCAAGTTGTTGACGAAGTAATGATTTCTTCTTTCAATTGTACTGGACAAAGATGCTCAGCACTAAGAGTTCTCTACATACAAGAAGACATCTATGATAAATTAATCAATATGCTCAAAGGAGCTATGGATTTGAGAAAAATTGGAGAATCCATTATGCATATGGATAATGATATGGGGCCAATTATTGATAGAGAGGCTTTTGATGATATCAATTCATATTTGATAAAAGTAAAAGATAAAATCATTCACCAATCCCCTCTTCCTGAAGAGCTGAGAATCAAAGGTTTCTACATTGCGCCACATCTTGTAGAACTAAAAAATATCTCTGAGTTAGAAAAAGAAATATTTGGTCCAGTATTGCACGTTATTTCTTATAAATCAGAAAAACCAGAAGATTTGAATGAGATTATAAACCAAATTAATTCAACTGGATATAATTTAACATTTGGATTATTCACTAGAAACGATGAAAAAGTCAAATATGTAAGTCAAAGAATAAAAGCTGGAAACATTTATGTAAATAGAAGTACAGTTGGCGCAGTTGTTGGAGTTCAACCATTTGGTGGCTCTGGATTATCTGGAACTGGATTTAAAGCTGGTGGACCATTTTATTTATTAAGATTTGCAACAGAACAATGCGTAACTATCAACACTGCTGCTGCAAAAGGTGTAAGCGAACTATTCGTATAAATCTCTTTCTTAAATTTAATATGCTTTTAATATATTTTTTACTATTGAAAGTGTTATTAAAAATTGTATATTAAAATTACAATATCTTATCTCCCAATCCTTATGAACAAAATAGAGAAAAAAGTACCAAATTTTCTGATACTCGTTGCTTGTCAAGAAGAAAGCTATACAATGCTCGACGAAGAAAAAAAAAATGAACTTGGTAATGATAAAGAAAAAATAAGAAATGAGTTTCAACGTATAACACAAACTACAGATGGGGAACTAGAAAAAATTGCCAAACAAATACTTGCAGAACGTGGATCTGAAGTAACAATTAAATACATTGGAGTTGGAATGAACAATGCATCTTACGCAGCAACAAAACTTTTGTCAAATTCGGATTTTAGCTTTACTCATGTTCTAAGCGTTGGTTCATGCGGATCTGTTGATGCCCACGGTTTAAATCTAGGAGATATAATGATACCTACAAAATATATGAATCTTGATCTTGATAGAAGAACAAATCCACAACCACATCATCCTGAAGAAAAATTAACATTAGGGCAAAATACAAACTCTCTTGGACAGGTATGCGATGATGATCCTTACATAGAATTCCCAAATATATATGATTTCAGCAAAGCGAAAGAAGAAGCAAAGCGTAAAGGAGTAAATATTATTATTGGAGGAATGTGCGGATCAACTAATACATTCCCTGAACCGAATAATAATTTTAAAAAAGATCCGAATGGAAAAAATGTAGATATAGTTGAAATGGAGGCAGCAGCTATTGCACTCGTTGTTAAAAGAGAAAATGCAGAAATTGAAAAATATAATCTCAATAACCCAAATAAACAAAAAAACCACATTGAATTCACAAGTATTAAAGCCATTTCCAATGGTGTAGAAGTAAATCCTGAGCAAGAAGCAGACCATGTCGGCGATGATTGGATTAAAGATTTGGAAGAAGGAAAAACACAAAAACAACTAGCATTCGTAACAAAACTAATAATTGATTCAATAATTGCTCATGAAACTATGAATTCAAAAATTGTGAATTCAAAAACATAAAAATATTAATCATTACTTTCTTGCGATAACTGAATTATATCGCAGTGTATTAAGATTCTGTTGTCTTTTGCAAAGCTTAGTTTCATAATTGTGATGTAGAACAAAAGTAAATTCAGTTATTCGACGCTTTCAACAACCTTCTCACTCTGACTATCTCTAAATTCAATAAGTCTCGCTCTCACTTCTTCATCAAAAACAGAAATCAGAGCTCCAGCCGCTAAACCTGCATTCTTAGCACCACTATTACCAATCGACATTGTGCAAACAGGAATTCCTCCTGGCATCTGAGCTATTGATAGCAAAGAGTCCATGCCGTTCAAACATGTAGCATTTACGGGCACTCCAAAGACAGGAATCCATGTCATAGATGCTACCATTCCAGGAAGATGCGCAGCCCCCCCGGCCCCTGCAATCACAGCGCAATATGACTGGTCTGCGGTCTTTGAAAAATTGTATAATCTATCAGGAGTGCGATGAGCAGATACCACCTTCACATCATGCTCAATCCCCAAAACTTTTAAAATTTCAATTGCATGATTCATTGTCTCAAGATCAGATTTGCTTCCCATAATAACGGCAACTTTTTTTATTTGATTCATAATTCAAAACAAAATATTTAATTAACTATCTTTATAACAATTTTATTTTTTTTTACAATTAATTAAATTTCTGTTAAAATTTATTTCTATGTTCTTCTCTCAAAAATATACCTCTTTTCAAAATAAGTGGTGAAAATAAATCGAAATATAGAAAAGGATCATTCTATTTTTCTCTTACATCAAATTTTATTTTGTACCACTTAGCAACAATATTCCTATCTATCTTCATAGGAAAGATATTTAAAAATAATTCATATAAATTTTTTGATAAGTTGGTGAATCCAGAATTTATAAAGGCAATTTCGAGCAATAAAACAACATTTGGAATTGTACTTGGATTATCAATTTTATTACTTTCACTTTGCTCTTGGAACAATAAGCTATACAATTAGTAGAATAATTTTTTTTACCATTGCAACTCTAGCAATAAAAGATTTAGTTCAAACATTTCAAGGAAATAAAAATTTATTAGGATTTCATGTTCTGCCAGAGTTTGTTCTTCAATCAAAAGAAGCTTTAATAACAATTTCTGCAATCGCTATTATCATGTCAGCCTTCCCTGTAATTAATACTATGATTGATATAATAAATTTAGTAAAAATTAAAACAAATTTATTTAAAAAAGACGATGATCATTTTTACTACAATGAATACGTAGAAAAAATAAAAAATTTCCTCGATAGAAATAAGGAGCCAACTCCTCATCTGGATGGCACAATTATTTGTTGGCTGGAGGGAGTTATTGGATTATCTAATCATTAGAACAACCATCTAACACCTGACCATTAGAATGATCAGCTAACACGATATTTCCGCTAACTTTGTTCAATTCATCCAATGCTTTAAGACAATCTCCCATTGTTTTTTCAGCTTCATCGTGCTTATGTGATAAAACAGCATTTGCTATTTCTACATTCGTAGTTCGTTGTTCTGGAGTATATTGTAAAAAAGTTGCTGGATCAGAGAGAGTTGATAAAACTTGAGTGTGATAAGTGTCAGCCCTTAGGAGCGCCCTATGCGATCCTACCATTTTAATAATGCTATCCAAGAACTTTCCTCTTATTCTCTCTTCTTCTAAGGAAATCTTTGAATCTCTTTCAATTCTCTCAATATCCTTCTGAATATCTTCTTCAATTTTTTGTATTTGTTTTTTATGCTCTAATTCGTCTTTTTCTTCTTGTGCTTTCCGCTCTGCATCTTCTTTTTTCCTTTGCTCTCGCTCTTTGTCTTCTTGCTCTCTCTCTCTTTCTCTTTGTTCTCGTTCTTTGTCTACTTTTTTATAGTATTCAGATAATTTTTCTTGTTCCAACTTCAACTCTTCTACTTGATTCACTAATTTTTTCCATTCCTCTGACCTGCTTAATCTTTCTCTTTCTTCTAATTTCTTCTTAAGTTCTTCTCTCAATTTCTCATTACCAGGTCTTCCTTCTTCAATTTTCTCATCCTCTACAGTCACACAGACACAAACTTTGCTCTTTACTGAATCATAAGCTGAAATCAATCTACTTTTAATCTCTTTTCTATATTTATAAGATATAGTTCCTAATAAAATAATTGAAGCAGCAACACCAACGAGACCTGAGATGCCGATAATCCATCTCAAATATTCTTTCATATTAATTTACTCCTACAGATATCAAAGGATGATTTTTTTCGTATTCTGTTAGTATTTCTGATACAGTTCTTGGCAATACACTTTTATCACCAAAAATTTCTGCAATATCTTTTCTTGTTTTCATTTCTTGCTCTTCACATGACTTTATTTGATTATCGATTTCTTGTATAGAGTTTTTTTTGTCATTTTCTAATTTTTTAATTTCACTGGTATAACGTTCTTCTTCCGCAAAGATTCTTTCGCATTCTTTTGTTAGCATATCAATGCTATTTTCTAAAATTTTTGATTTAGATGTTTTATTTATATAGCCTAAATTTTTTAATTCTAATCTTGTATTCTCTAATTGAGATTCGATATTTCTTTTCTGATATTGTAAGCTTCCTACAATACCACTTAATACAAGAACTTGGCCAGAGAAAAAATTAATATATTTTTCTTTATGTTTGAAAAGATTAGATTTTGTTTCGCCACAGAAAGATACAAATTCAAGAAGAACAGAGTGAGATTTTTGTAAACTTTGAACTTGCTCATTAATTTTCTCTTTGAATCCTTGATTTTCTTTGATTAAAACTTCATTTCTTCCCTCAGAAAGTTTAAGTTGTTTCAGTAATTCTTGATAATTACTCAATAATGTTTTTCTTTCTTCAATTAACTCTTTTCTTTCTTCAATTAACCGTTGTTTTTCTTGCTTTGCTTCTTCTCTGTCTTGCTCTGCTTTTAGTCTGTCTTGATCTGCTTTTGTTTTTTCTTGTTTTAAATCATTCATTTCTTTAGTTAGATTTGCAATTGATTTAGTAAGAAAAGTAAAATCTCCTATACTTGGTTGAACTACTTTTATTTTTTCTTTTTTTAACTCCGAAGTTGATGTAGTAGGCAAAGTAAAATCTTTTGCACTTGGTTGAACTACTTCTGGTTTATCAGGCTTATTATTTAGCTGACTTGATTGACTTGTTCCTGATGTAATAAACTCATTACCTGACTCACTTAATTGATCTACTTCTATTACAACAGTCTCTTTTTTAGTAGAATTACCCGATTTTCCTGATTGAACTAGTTTTGCCTCAAGAGCACTTATTGTATTGTTTTTATCTGCTAGTGTTCTACTCAGAACTTGAATTTGCTGAGCAGAGTACAAATCAACTTCTTGCAACTTAGAATCATTTGATTGATTTTTTTTACTTTTTGAAAAAAAGGTACCAATGATTTTCACCTTAAAAAATGATGTTAATATAAAATTAACACATACAAAACTGCTAAGCAAGCGATAATTAAATATCTTTAATCTCAAAATATCTTTCAAATTTTAATTTAACCACATCTTCCTTACTCCATCCAAACTTCCACTTTTCAATCCATTTCTAACATCAAGCATCAAATTGTTCATCTGCCTTATATTATGAATTGAGAGAAGGGACATAAATAAATTCTCATTCGCTTTAATTAAATAATTTAAATATGCACCACTAAAATTCTGACATGTATAACACTGACACTCAGAATCAATTGGTTCAAAGGAATTTTTAAAAACAGCATTTCTCAAAGAAACAAATTCTTTTACACTCCTATCATTATATTTCTTATAAACATCAGGGCGAACAATTGCACATCCATGCCTTGCAATTCTTGTTGGATGAACACAATCAAAAGTGTCAATTCCACATTCCACACCATTTATGACATCGCTAAAACCACCAATTCCCAATAAATGCACAGTCCTATCTCTTCGAACATTTGACATTGTAAGATTAACAATTGAATGCATTTGATCTTTATTCTGCCCAAGAGATCCACCAACTGCAATTCCAAAAAAATCCTCTGTATTCACAAAATCTACACTTTCCTTTCTTAAATCCTCATAAACACCACCTTGAACAATTCCATATAAAGCTTGGCGATGATCATTATGCTTTATAAAATATTCCAAAGAACGCTTTCCCCATCGATGACTCAAATGCATTGAATTTTCAGTATATTTCTTCTCGACATTGAAAGGGGTGCACTCATCAAACATCAAAATAAGATCAGCTCCTATTTTTTGCTGAGTTTGAATCGAAATCTCTGGAGTAATAATCCTCTTTGAACCATCAACATAAGAATAAAACTCAACGCCCTCCTCACGAATTTTAGAAATCATTGGTTTGCGCTGATTATTTCTTCGCCCTTTAATTTCATCAGCAACTGTTCCGTGGCCAAAACTAAAAACTTGAAATCCACCAGAATCAGTCAACATTGGGCCATTCCATCCCATCAATTTATGAATTCCACCAAATTTCTCCATCAAATCAGCTCCACCATTCAACATTAGATGATATGTATTCGCCAGAATAATTTGCGTCCCCTCATTTGCAAAATCACGAGGAGATAAATTTTTAATAGAAGCCTTAGTTCCACAAAAAATAAAGTTTGGAGTTTCAACAGAACCATGTGGTGTATTGATCATTCCCAAGCGGGCATCTGTTTTTTCATCTTTATGAAGAATGTCAAAAGAAAAATTTGGATATAAATTCATTATTAATATAATTATTACAAAGTTATAAAATTTTAACAAAATATAAAGAAAATGTCATTCTTAAATGATCCAGATTTTTATAATAAAATTACGATAGATTAGCTGTTGTAATTAAAATGAGAGAATCTTCCTCAGCACTTTTATTTAATAATCACCACTGTATTGCATTTTTTGAACAATAAATTTATTATAATAAACACTATAAATAATTATCAGATAAGATGATCAAGCATTTTCTATCTATCGAAGATCTAAGCAAATCAGAAATTGAATTCTTAATTGAAAGAGGAAATTTCCATTTAAAAAACAAAAACTCTGAAATTCTCAAGGGAAAATTTCTATATAACGTTTTTTTCGAAGAATCCACAAGAACAATCACGTCCTTTCAAACAGCAGGAATGCGTCTCGGTGCATCTGTAATAAATATTAACATGAAAGCATCCTCTACATCAAAAGGAGAAACTGAAATTGACACTATCAAAAATATAGACGCTATGGGTGCGGATTTCATAGCAATTCGTCATGGAAAATCTATGACTCCGCATATTTGCGCAAAATATGTAGAAAATTCAATCATGTTAAATGGAGGAGATGGCACAAATGAGCATCCAACTCAGGCATTAGGCGATTTACTTACAATATACAACGAAGTTGTAAATAAAAATTTCCATGATTTGAAAAATCTAAAAATTGTCATTTATGGAGATATTAAAAATAGTAGAGTCGCTCATTCTCACATCAAACTTTACAATATTCTAGGAATCAAAGATGTTCATCTCGTTGCCCCACCTGAATTAACATATTATTATCATGATCTCTATCCAAATTTGCATTATCATCACAATCTTCAAGACTCTCTTGAAAATGCAGATCTAATTATTTCCCTACGCGCAAAAAAAGAATACGATCAATCTCTTTCCAGCATAATGGATGAGTTGAAAAACTTCTATTCTCTCAATCATGACAAACTTTTAAAATTTAAAACAAAAAAGAATGTAAAAATTATGCATCCCGGTCCGATAAATAGAGGAATTGAACTATCGGGTGAATTAGCGGATGATCCAAAATACAGTTTAGTAATGAAACAAGTTACTTCTGGAGTTGCAATGAGAATGGCAATTATGGAAAAAATGTTTATTGACAATCAAGAATAGAAAAATAATATATAAAATTTTGTCATCCCAGTTAAAGTAAATTATCATCCCAGTCGAGTGAAACGAAGACGTGGGATCCATAGAGTCATGAGAAATGCTCTATTGGCATTCCAGACTTAAGTCATTATCATTTCAGTGTTTTTTAACTTGTCATCCCAGTGTGGGGCACACGTGGCCAACGAGAGAGCAACATAGGTTGCGACATTCGAGTTACTTGGGGAACGAAGAATTCTTTAGAATTCGTAGTGAGGCCGAGAATCCCTTCAGGTCATTCCTAATAACTAACAAGATCCTACGCATGCCATGCCAGGATTGCAATATAAAAAATATTAGAATAAAAATTCTTGCTAGCATAACAAAACACTATTTAAAAAATTCAATCCTCCTTTGAATCGTAATAATCATTCTGTGAATCCCACAACTTTTTATAATAACCACCGTCTTTTTTCAATAATTCCTCATGCGAACCATCTTCGATAATAGCGCCGTTCTCAAAAACCAGAATTCTATCAACCTCCTTCAGAGTCGAAAGTCTATGAGCAATAATTATTGTAGTTTTATTTTGCGATATAAGATCAATGGCATTTTTAATTTTCTTTTCTGTAACAGAATCCAACGCAGAAGTTGCCTCATCCAAAATAATAATTGGCGCATCTTTCAAAAACGCCCTAGCAATTGAGATTCTCTGCTTTTGCCCTCCAGAAAGTCTCGCACCTCTTTCTCCAACTATTGTCTCATAACCTTCATCCAACTTATCTATAAAATCATGAGCGCATGCATATTTACTCGCTGTTAAAACATTATCATGGTTAATATCCTCATTTCCAAAAGCAATATTCTCCTTCACAGAACGATGAAACATGTTAATATCTTGCGTTATATAAGAAATATTTTCCTTCAAAGAAAATTGAGTAACATTTTTTATATCCTGCCCATTAATCAAGATACTCCCGCTTTGAATATCAAATTCACGCATAATAAGATTTGCAAAAGTCGTCTTCCCAGCCCCAGAAAACCCAACAAGACCGACTTTCTCTCCGTGATTAATCTTCACATTCATATTGTGAAAAAATGGAACATTATTATAGCTAAAATTAACATTTCGAAACTCAATCTCACTATTTTCCGCTGATACAATCAAGTCTTTTGAATCTAGTGAATCAATAATTTCATGCTCTTCCGTCAATAAAGTCAGCGCTTGAGACGCTTGACCAACCTCCATGTAAAAAAACACAATTTCATAAGAAAGCCACCAAACAAGCAAAATACTATTTATGAACATTGCAAAAATAGAAGCAACCTCACCAGAAGTTATCCTGTCATTCTTCCACTCCACAATCACAAAATATGTCACGAAAGCCAAACCCAGAAGCGAAGTAAAACTCAATATACTCCTCACTTTTATACCAACAAGCCCTGCTTTAAAACTAAAATCTATGTTTTCATTTTCATACTTTTGATAATAATCAATCTCTCTCTTTTGACGAACAAAAAGTCTTATATTTAAAATATTATTTATTGAATCGACAATTTTTCCTTGAACAAAATTATTCTTCTCAGCAGAAGATTCCCAAGCTTTCTTCAGATATTTTGTACTCAAAAACGTCACGGACAAATGCACAATAACCCATATACTATAGACAATTCCAACCACAACATTCATGTAAATAATCACGCCTGCTGCTATCAAAATTGTTAGTATTATTGGACTTAAAACGTTATAAATTTTTGCAATAATCTGAAAAGAATTATTCGCCAAATTATTAATCTTTCCAGCAACACTTCCAGCATGATTCTCAGAGAAAAATCTATTTGAATGACCCATTGCATAATTAAAAGCTTCTCTCCTAATATTTGCCTTAAATCTAGGAGTGTAATATTCCGTCAAGAGCTCTTGAATTCTGAAAAATATATCCATTCCAAATGTAGCAATAAGTATTGTGATGACTGGCTTTTTCATAAAAAACCACCAATTATTTTTATCTATTCCGGAATTCATAATATCGATAATATTACCGAACAAATACGGAAAATACACTCTCTCAAGCGCTAAAGTTCCATATAAAGCAAATATAAAAAAGAACGCAATAGGATATCTTTTTATATGATTAAAGATAAATCTCGAAAGCGTAAGTGTTTTTTCTTTTGTCATTGTTAAATTTTTTATTATTAATTATAATATAGAATGGATTTTTGTATATAGTTTGAACGAGAATCCCACCCCGGAAGCACAAAAAATCCCTTCACCCAAATTTTTCCCTCCAAATATGCTTCCCACCTCCCCCCTTCACCCCTTAAAATCCAATCAACTAAATAAATTTCACAAAAAAATGCAAAAAT
>JBIKUW010000088.1:0-5619 GCA_044347385.1 Rickettsiales bacterium | reverse complement strand
ATTTTTAATAAAATACGGATTATTTTGATATAAACAAAAATTTAGATAAATCAAAACTTTCTATTTCTTGCTTACAGCTATAAAAAATTTTTCATAACATAGATTATAGACAACTAAATAATTTATTAACTATGAAAATATTACATAAAGCCTTTTTACTAATGGCTTTGACATTAGCAAGCTGTACTCAAAATAACAAGGAAAACGATACATTGAAAATTGGTATTGCTCCAACAAACCCACCATATTCCTATTTAGAAAAGGACAAGTTAAATGGATTTGAAATTGATGTTAACAAAGAAATTGCTAAAAAATTGAATAAAAAACCTGAGTTCTTGATCACTAATTTCAATAATTTAATTCCATCATTAAATGATAACAAATTTGATATGATTGATACAAGTAATGTTTCTACTGAAGAGAAAAGAAAAATTGCAGATCTATCTGCACCATATTACTCCAGTAATATTGCAATAATCTCTAGGAAAAACAACCCTATCGATACAAAAGCTGATTTAGCAAATAAAAAAATTGCTGTAAGACTTGGAAGCACTCCAGAAGTTTTTGCAAAAACAAATTTTAAAGGAAACAATTTAATTATATCAAAAGACGATGCAACATCTATGAAATTATTGAAAGATGGCGAAGTTGATGCTGTAATTATAGATTCATATTCTGGAGCTATGATAAATAGCAAAGAAAATTGCTGCATATATAAAATCACTGAGGAAATGAGAGAAGAATTTGTAATAGCTGTGAAAAAGGACTCACCTCTTCTTCCTAAAATAAATAAAGCTTTAGAAGAATTGAAGGAAGATGGAACAATTGACTCGCTAAGAAAAAAATGGTTTAGTGACGTTGAATTTCC
This sequence comes from Rickettsiales bacterium, assembly GCA_044347385.1. GTDB lineage: Bacteria > Pseudomonadota > Alphaproteobacteria > Rickettsiales > CAIPFW01 > CAIPFW01. Next base: position 4,751 of record JBIKUW010000088.1, on the reverse strand, counting down.
TGAAGATAGCATGTTGAAATAAAGTAATTTGTTATTCCAGGCGCAAGCTTGTCAGCGCTGTGTAATCCTGTTAGCTCTGAGAAATGCAATTACTAATAAGTAATTAGATCTCCTACGCCACTAACAGGTACGTGGCTAGGATGACAGACATTTGTCATCCCAAACTACGGAGTAGGAGTGGGGTCCTTTGAAGTTTGAGAAATGTTCTGATGAGATCCTACGGAATAAATTCCTAGGATGACAATACCTTTTACATCCCTAATTCCTAACGAGATCCTACGTTTAATAACAAAGCGAAGGAGTCACCTTCTAATATGACGACATTCGAGTTACTCAGGGAACGAAGAATTCTTTAGAATTCGTAGTGAGACCGAAAATCCCTACAATTCTTTCCAAATTCATTGCTAATTTTTGATGAGATCCTACGTTCCTATCAAGTACGTGGTAGGATGACACTCCGCGGTTTTTCGTAAAAGAAAGAATTTGTCATCCCAGCTCGCAGAGCGTGGGATCGATACAGATTATTTCTCAGAGCTGATAAGATCCTACGCATTTTCATGCTAGGATGACAACTCATTATCTTTAGAATGAAAAAACTTTAGGATGACAATCAAATTTAACACTTTATAAACATTTTTACATTTGACATAATCTTTAAAATTGATAAAATTTTTAAAAACAATTATTAATATATATAAAAATTTCAATATATAAAAAATTTTAAAGGTCTGAAATGTTTGATAGAGCAAATCAAAGTTTATTAAGTAATTGGTGGTGGAGGGTAGATAAAGTCACGCTATTCACCATCTTACTACTTATTCTATTTGGTGCGATATCTTTATCAAGCGCTAGTATCGCAGTTGCAAAACGCATAGATGTTGCAGCGGATTTCTTTATCAGAAAACAAATAGCATATATTTTCGTTGCTATAACTTTTCTATTCTCTATATCATTACTATCTGTAGATTTTGTAAAATCCTCAGCCTTATATATGTATTTGTGCACGGTCACTTTAGTTGTCGCAACATTATTATTTGGAATAGAAGTAAAGGGAAGTAAAAGATGGGTCTCCATATTAAATTTTTCAATGCAGCCATCTGAATTTATGAAAATCGCTATGGCAATTCTCAATGCTAGAATTCTGAGTGTATTAGAAGATACAGATAATGAAAAAGAGAGAATGATTATATATTTTATATCATTTTTGTTGTGTATATTTTCTATTGGTTTGCTGGCATTACAACCAGATATCGGAATGTGCTGCTTAGTTTTTTGCACATGGATTACGCAAATTTTTATTGCTGGAATACCATTCGTTTTATTATTAATACCAATATCAATATTTGTAACATTTGGAGGCCTTGCATACTTCTTCTTTGACCATGTTCATTATAGAATTAACAATTTTATAATGGGAGTCTCAAGTACGAATGAAATGTACCAAATCAAACAAGCAACAGAAACTTTTAAAAATGGTGGGTTATTTGGTGTTGGTCCATGGCAAGGAAAGTTTAAATTTGGTCTTCCGGATTCTCATACAGATTTTATCTTTTCAGTAATCGCAGAAGAATTTGGAGTTATTATGTGCACAGTATTGTTAGTAACATATGCATTTATCACGATACGCTCAATAAAAATCACGCTCAAAGAGTATAATCTCTTCACAATTTTAGTAGTAACTGGATTAGCAACACAATTCATCACTCAAGCTATGATCAACATTGGAGTTAACATCCAACTTTTACCAGCAAAAGGAATGACGCTACCATTTATAAGTTATGGTGGTTCTTCGATAATCTCAAGCTCAATATTATTCGGAATAATACTAATGATAAATAAAAAAAGGTATGATAGAAGTCCAAAAATTGGATTACTTTATGATAACTAATTTTTATGCTTACAACTATAAAAAACTTCTCATAACATTGGCCTATAAGCAACTTCAATAATTGTAATATGCGAATTGTATTCAAATTTTTTTCTATTCTATGCATTGCGCTGGCACTTTCTAATTGTAAAAATAACGTAGATACGGAAAAGATAAAATTTGGTGTTGACGCTTCAACTCTACCATATTCTTATCTCGAAAATAATGAATTAAAGGGTTTTCTCATTGATATAGACAAGGAGATCGCTGCAAAGCTGAAAAGATTACCTGAATTTCATATAATGCAATGGAATGATATGATAGCTGCCCTAAATAATAATATTATAGATTGCGCAAGTGGAATGACAGAAACTGCTGAAAAGAAAAAGAATGTTGATTTCTCCACGCAGTATATTTTTGACTATATAGCGGTAATTTTCAAAACAGATAATAATTTTCAAAGAAAAACAGACTTAGATAACAAGAAAGTTGCGATTACATTGGGAGGAGCACCAGAAATTTTTACTAGAAAATATCTTGAAAATACTCACATCATACCAAGTAATAATAATCCGCTTTCGATGGAACTTCTAAAGTCTGGTCATATTGATGCAATTATAACCGAAGTTCAGGCTGCTATAATTTTTTGTAAAAAAAATGATGGGTATTCTTATAAAATTATTGAAAGAGTTAGTGATGGAGCAGGATTCGCTATGAAGAAAAATTCACCTCTTCTACCTAAAATAAATAAAGCTTTGGAAGAGCTGATTGACGAAGGTACGGTTGATGAACTCTATAAAAAATGGTTCAATAACATTGATTTGGGTGAGGAAAATATATTAAAATGAGTTATAAAAGAAGCAATTGTCATCTAAAAGTTTTTTTATTCTAAAAATAATAAATTGTCCTCCTAGTTCAAAGTTTTTGTCATCTCAGACTACAGAGTAGGCGTGAGATCCTTTGTCAGGATACTCCTCATGCCTCGAAGGATCACACGTCCTTTCTCTGTATGGCTTTGCTACCGAGTAAGCTCAGAATGTCGTCGCATTAATAAGCGACTCTTTCGCTTTCAGGACTGGGATGACAACGACTTAAGTTTCAAGGGATCCACGTCTTCGTTTTACTCGACAGGAATGACAAATTACACACTGAAACAACAAGAATTAACAATATCTTTATATCTTGATTGCCAAAGTAATAATTCATAATTATAATTATATAATATAAAATATTCCCTACCATATAAATAAATATGACAAACAACACTGAACAAAAAAACGGTAATTTTCTACCTGAAGGATTTGTATATCTCGGCGATATCAATCCCGAGATAATGATCAATTTAATATATTTCAATGATTTTAATTTCGTTGGGAAAGGAATAAATGGATACGAAAACAATGTTGTCATTCTTACCCAAGAGGCTGCCGAAGCGCTAAATGCTGCTTGGGAAATTTTCCAAAAAGATGGATATAATATTGTTATTTATGATGCTTATAGACCTCAAACTGCTGTTGACAATTTTATAGCATGGTCTGGAGATGAAAATTATGATAACGAGATGAAAAAAGTTTTCTTCCCTTATATCGATCACAGCGATGCGTTTAATTTCGGCTATGTTGCTGCAAAATCTTCACACACTCGAGGTAGCACAGTAGATTTGACGATAATCAAGAAAGAAAATGAGTTTAAGCTCTTGAAAGACTCAGAATTGATAGAAAAAACTTTAAATGATGGAAGAAAAATTCTTTATATTGATGATGGTACTCTCGATATGGGATCATCAGTTGATTTAATGGATGAAGCTTCTAATTCAAATTCAAAACTTATAAGCGATGATGCTCAAAAAAATCGAGAATATTTTATAAAGGTTATGAACGATTGCGGCTTTGAAAACTATCCAACAGAATGGTGGCATTTCACTTTGAGAGATGAGCCATTTCCAGAAACATATTTCAATTTTGATGTGAAATAATTTTTTACACATCAATAAATCATTGAAATGACAAACCTAGATATGTTGCTATAATATTTTTATTAAAAAAATGTTAACAGAAAAAACAATTATGATTCCGGATAATGAAACTATGAAATATAATATAATTAGTGAATTGAAAAAATCTTTGATAGAGCCAGTGAGTTTGAATCTGCTTATCAAGAATAATATAATTTATATTTATATAGAATTTGCTGAAAAGAATATAATAGAAGAAAACGAAAGCAAGATTCATGATTTGATTTCTAAAATACTTGAGTCATCGAAGGAATATGAGAATTCTGAATTAAGAATTAGCTATGGAGTGAAAGAAAATAGTGATTCTTTGAAAATTAAGGGTGATAAAAAAGATCTAGAGAGTAATATTGATAATAAAATTTCAAATGAAAACACAAAAGGTGGCTGCTCTTCGAAATCCAAGCTAAAGAAGGAAAAAATTTCTCTTCCTGGAATTAAACACATCATTATGGTTGCGTCTGGTAAAGGTGGAGTTGGAAAATCTACAATTTCAGCGAATTTAGCGATTATGATGGCGAAAGTTGGTTGGAGAGTTGGTCTTCTGGATGCTGATATTTATGGAGCATCAATTCCAACAATTTTTGATTTGGAAAATTTTCAAGTGGACTTAGATTCTGATGCGATGATGATTCCATTTGAAAAATATAATGTTAAAATAAATTCAATAGAGTTTATTACTAAAAGTCATGAGGCTTTGATATGGCGGGGGCCAATGCTTGCAAAAGTTTTGGATCAATTGTTGAAAAACACTGCTTGGGGTGAACTTGATTTTCTAATTGTTGACACTCCTCCCGGCACTGGCGACATACATATCACGCTTTTGGAGAATTATGAAATTGATGGCTATTTGTTGATCTCAACACCTCATCA
>JBIKUW010000080.1:0-6060 GCA_044347385.1 Rickettsiales bacterium | reverse complement strand
CATTGCAGTCTCATCATCCTTTCCTAAATCACTACCTCTTGCATAAGACCACACAACAACTAATAAACCATATTTACGGGCTTCTTCAGCTAAAAAACTTAGCTCTTCAACCATATCTAAAAAATTATCTGAGCCAGGATATAAAGTAAATCCAAGACCAATACACCCAAGTTGTAAAGCAGTCTCAACACTAGCAATCACTGCCTGATCTAATGTGGATTTATTTAAAGAATTTGAATGATTTACCTTTAATATCAACGGAATTCTCCCAGCAAACTCTGATGCGCCTGCCTGTATCATTCCAAGAGGGGCTGCAAAAGCACTTAACTTTGCGTCTATTGCAAGTTGAAAATGATAGTGTGGATTATAGCCAAAAGGATTAATTGCAAAACTTTTTTCTGGGCCGTGCTCGAATCCTTGATCAACAGGAAGAATGACAAGATTTCCTGTTCCAGATAAATCGCCTTGATTCAAAAGTCTGTATAACTTTTCCTTAACTCCAGCATTTTCACTTTGGTAATTTTGTATTATATTTTGTATAATATTGTTCATAACAAATAACAATTATTTTTTAACTAATTATAGCAAAAATTTACACTAGTATCTATTGAAAAATGTAATATAAATTTTATCCTTCAAGCACTTTTCTCATTTTAATCTCATCGATTAATGAGATTTTTTCCAACCTTTCTGAGTGTCTACCGCCGGCAAATTTTGTACATAAAAACACCTCGAGCATTGAAATAATCTCATCAAATGATGATAAGCGCGCTCCAAAACAAATAACATTCGCATCATTATGCTCTCGAGATAAAATAACCTGCTCTTTAATAATAGGATTTACCGCTCTAACTCCAGAAAATCGATTTGCAACAATTGCGACACCTATCCCACTACCACAAATCAAAATACCAAAATCTGCATATTTATCAGATATATCATTTGCAACTCGAATAGCATAATCAGGATAATCAACTTGTTCGCCAGAAAAACATCCTCTATTAATCATGTAAAATTTATCAGATAACGCCTTTATAATCTTTTCTTTAACTTCAAATCCAGCATGATCAGATGCAATAGTAATTTTAATATTCATAATAGAAAGTTATTAATTCTTAATTAATTACATTATAGCAAATTTTTTTAAAAAATGAAAATTTATACCAACTAAATATCATCAATCAAATCAAATTTCTCTTTCCTATCTACAGTTATTTTACTCAATGACAAACTAAATAATTTTTCCCGAAATCGCATATCACGATTACTCTGATAACTCCAGCAAAAAATAAATAATTGTGAAGAAATAAAAACTTTGTAAAAATTTTAAAAAAAATATATAATTCAAATAATATAACAACAATATTATTAAGCAATGACATTCTTTAATGCAAAAGTAATAGTTTTTGAAGGCGCAGACGGATGCGGAAAAACAACACAAATAAAGTTATTAAAAAAATCTCTCGAGTCACAAGGACTAAAGGTTTATTGCACAAGAGAACCTGGAGGTTCAATAACTGCAGAAAAAATTCGTAAACTTTTCTTAAATAATGAAGAGCTTGATATTTGGACGCAAATACTTCTATGCAGCGCTGCTAGAAATGAGCATCTAATATATTTAGAGGAATTACAGAAAAAAGAAAATTTCGATGTAATTATCTTTGATAGATTTATTGACTCCACTCTTGCATATCAAGTTTATTCCAACAATCTTTCACCAAAACTCCTATTCAGTATAAATCGTGAAGTAAAACTAAACCTACAAATAGACTGTGAATTTATATTAGATATAGACCCAGAAATTACAACAGCTAGAAGAAAAAAAATCTCTGACCATTATGATTCTAATATAGAACTTTTAAAAAAAGTAAGAAATGCCTACCTACAAATACAGAAGCACGATCAAAGTAAAATATTAATTAATTCAAATTTTTACCCAAAAATAGTACATAAGCAAATCTCAAAATATGTATCAAATATAATAAATAATAAAAAAACCACTATAATTAAAAATAATCACCCTAAGAAAAATTCAAATGTTAAAAATAGAGAACACAACATTGATAATCAAAAAAAACGTAATATTCAAAGATATCAATCTGAAACTGAATAGCCAAAGTATATTAATAGTTAATGGGAAAAATGGAAGCGGAAAAACAAGTTTTTTAAAATTAATAGCAGGATTTATTAAACCTACTGCTGGTAATATAACTTGCGTAGATCATAATATCAAAGATTATCTAGAAGATTACATTCATGACTTTAGCTATCTAGCAACTGATGATATCTTCAACTATGAATTTCTGACAAAATACTATCTAAATCTCTGGGCACAAATCTATGAAGCAAAAGAAAGTCTTGAATCTGTAATTCATTATTTCAATCTTAAAAACATCTTGAATTTACAAATAAAACAAATTTCCTCTGGATGGAAAAAAAGACTTTTATTAGCAAAAATTATGCTTGAAAACAAAATGATATTACTTTTGGATGAGCCATTCAACTTCCTTGATCAGATGGGATCTGATCTATTAATAAATATGATAAATTCAAAACTTTTAAGCGGTGGCATTGTGATTCTCACAAGTAACCAAAAAATAGATCAATTTAAAACAGCACAACACATAAATATTGACATGTACAAATAAACCTATGTATTTATAATTAATATATCTTTCTTGCTTTTTATTGACATGCGACACAAATATCATCATTACATACAAACCCATCTCCATTTGAATCAATGAAATCATTCTCTCTTGAGGAAACTTTTTCTGCCCTTTGTATCGAAGTTGAGCGACAATAATAAAGACTTTTTAAACCTTTTTTCCATGCAGCAAAATGTAATTCATGCAAAACTTTCTTTTCAATATCAGCTGCTAAAAATAAGTTTAGTGATTGAGCTTGGCAAACATATTTAGTTCTATCAGCTGACAAATCAATTAAAACTTGTTGGTCAATCTCATAAGCTGTTTTAAAAACATTTTTTTCATGTTCCGTTAAAAAATGTAAATTCTGAACAGAGCCACTGTTAGTAATAATTTTCGACCAAATATCATCTGTGTCCATTTTATGTTTAGCCAAAATCTCTTTCAAAAATTTATTCCTCACTGCTAATGAACCAGCGAGAGTTTTCTGTGTGTATGCATTAGCAACATAGGGTTCAATTCCAGGCGAGCAATTTCCAGCAATGATAGATATTGAAGCGGTTGGCGCAATTGCTAACTTATGAGTGAATCTCTCGTGCAATCCAGCATCCTTGGCATCCAAACATGGACCTTTTATATCCGCCAATTTTCGCGAAGCTTCATCTGCTTCAAATCTTATTTTTTTAAAAATCTCATCATTAAGTTTTCTCGAATCATCAGAGTCGAAAGCAAACATTCTTTTTTGCAATAGAGATGCAAACCCCATAACACCAATTCCAACGCTCCTTTCTCTCATAGCAGAATAACGCGCCCTTTCCATAACATCTGGCGCTCTATCAATAAAATCTTGCAGTACGTTATCTATAAAACGATATACATCGTAGATAAACTGCTTGTTATCTTTCCAATCATCATAATATTCTAGATTCAAAGATGAAAGACAACATACCGCAGTTCTGTCATTCCCAAGATGATCTGGTCCAGTAGCCAAAGTAATTTCGCTGCAAAGATTAGAAGTTTTTACGCTAATATTCAATTTTTTATAAATTTCTGGCCTTAAACGATTTACATTATCTATATAAATTATATATGGCTCACCCGTCTCAAGCCTCATAGTTAAAATCTCAATCCATAGCTTCCTTGCCTCTACAGTCTCAATAACCGACCTATCCTTAGGACTCACTAAATCCCAGGATAAATCTTGCTCAACAGCCTTCATAAACTTATCGCAAATTATAACTGCATGATGAATATTTAAAGATTTTCTATTCATATCACCACCAGTAGGTCGCCTAATTTGTAAAAACTCACGAATTTCTGGATGCCAAATTGGTAAATACACTGCAATACTACCTCTTCTAAGAGATCCGCCTTGAGAAACAGCTATAGACATTTTATCTTCTACGGCAATAAATGGTATAATTCCTGAAGTTTGCCCACCAGTCTTGATCTCTTCACCTATTGATCTAACATTACCCCAATAACTTCCAACACCGCCACCACTAGCGGCTAACCAAGCAGATTCCGTCCAAAGATTTATTATTCCTGCTAAACTATCATCTGTCTCATTCAAAAAACACGAGATTGGCAATCCACGCTTCGTTCCACCATTACTGAGTACGGGAGTTGCTGGCATAAACCAATGCATACTCATGTAGTTATAAATTCTCTGCGCATGCTCATTATTATCACCATACGCTCTAGCTAATCTTGCAATCATGTCCTGGAAATCTTCTCCTGGTTGCAAGTATCTAGAATCAATTGTTGAATATCCTGCTGGAGTAATGAGCTTATTCATTTCACGATTCAAAACTAAATTAAAACTCATTCTATCCAAATCTCTCTCAAACCTATTTCCACTGTCATCTCTGACATCAAAATTACTTTTATTTTTGCCAATATTATTTAAGAAATTCATTTTTATTTTATGTTTTGAAAATATGTTAAATATAAAATGTATTCTATACTTTTATTCGAATAAAGTCAAATAACCTTGAAAAATCAAAACATTAGACAGATTGGATATATGCTAAATGTCAATAGGATAAATTCACAATAAATAAAAAATTTATTTAATATTTGATAAATTTAAACTTTTAATAAAAATTATTTATATAGTCAATAATATTAACAAAAAATTAGTAACTATTAACAATGGTTTAATATTTATTTAAAAATCAACTAATGAGATATTTTTACAACATTTTATTACAAAATTGCAATACAGATAAACTTATCGGTGTATATTACACATTTTTATTATAGAATACTTTTGTTATGAACGATTCGTCGTTTTGTATAAATATTTTTAACGAAAATTGAGGTAATCAATATGTTTTCTAAATTTTTAAAGTTTGCTACTGGAGCTACTATGTTAGCTTTATTAGGATTCGGAGCAAACAATGCTCAATCTACTAGCTTAACTCCTGGTATGACATTTGGTATTGGTGCTGAATGGATGTTCCATGCTAAAAAAAATAGTGATTTTTCTTACTTGGTTGGCACTACAGTTCCAGCTGGAACTGGTTTAACAGCTTCTACAGCTGCTTCGCCGAATATCTTTACTTTTGATATGAAGAGAGACAATGGATATGGTGGAAGCGTTTCTTTTGGATATTTGATGGATAGCGGTTTTGAAGGTGGAATTGAAGTTCTATACAAAAACTTGAAATACAAAGATGGTTCAACAAGAAGTACTTTGGAAACTGATAACTGGATCGGTTTATTAAAAGGTACTTACTATGTTGATTTAGGATCAATGATTTATCCTTACATCACAGCTGGTATTGGTATTGCTCATGTTAATGCAAAAGGTACAATTTACAATACAAGCACTACTATCCCTGCTGGAACTGCAAATGAATTTGTTAAATTTAGTGACTTAAAAGCTAACAAACTCGCTGGTGATGCTGGAATTGGTATTGCTGCTGCTTTCCAAAGTGCTTTAGTAAGCTTAGGTTTGAAAGTTTCTGGAAACCAACATATATCAGACAACCACTCTCACTCTGATATGAAAGTTTATGATGGTGCTGGTGCTCAATTTACTAACAACAGTGAATTCACTTTTGGTAAATTAACTCAAATCAACTATGAAGTTGAAGCTAAAATTAAACTTATCATGGGATAATCTAACTATCAAAAGTTAAATTTTCATGATTAAAAACTATGGTATTATTACTAATGCTATAGTTCAAAAAAATAACATCAGTTAATGTATTAATAAATTCAAACATAAATTAATATATTAATTAATGAGATATTTTTACTACAGTTCTCTGTAAAATCACAAAAAACTGTCCATTCGTGTTTTTGGACTTTGACCCACTACTTATAAGATAAATCTACAAACGACTTTTCGTTTCGTATATATTTTATAAGGTAATCAATATGTTTTCTAAATTTCTAAAATTTG
>JBIKUW010000079.1:0-6066 GCA_044347385.1 Rickettsiales bacterium | reverse complement strand
AGGGAAATTTCTTGTTTGGAACCTAAACTATTACCCTCAAAGCACGTTAGTAACTAAAAGACCAATCAAATATTTTAACGTTGAAAGATAATATCAAAGATCTATTAATAACAGAAACTCGATAATGCCTCACAATGAATACCAACATCGTGTATTCTAAGATAGTCAACTGATTTAGCAACTGACAATGATACACCTAATGTTTGATAAACCCTATCATCACCATTAGAGATGTTTTTCAGAAAAGATTTTCTTGAATGGCCAAATAAAATAGGAAGATTGAATTTCTCCTTCAATTCATGAATCCTACGAACTATTTCCCATTGATAATAGATTGATTTACCAAAACCGAGACCTGGATCTAAAATAATCTGGCTTTCTTTAATCAGACCACCTTGATATCCAAGAACTTGCTGGATCTTTTTATCAAACCATTCAAACAATACCTCAATAACATCAGTTCCAAAGTCTATTAAACGTTTTGGATCAGAAGGAATTCCAAGATTATGCATCAGAACTATCTTCCTTTCCGAATTTGCAACACAATCAAGTAATTCAATCCTCTCCAAACCAGAAACATCATTCACAATATCAACTCTGTAATTATTAATACAATATTGAATCACTTCTGGATAAAAACTATCAATTGAAACCTCTGGCACGATCTTTGATTTCAAATATTTATAATTAAAAAAATCATCCATAATAATTTTCGCTCTTCTAATTTCTTCATCAACATCTATAACACTTGCATTCGGGCGAGTAGACTGAAACCCAAAATCTAAAACAGATGCTCCGTCTAAAAATTTCTGCCATATCTCATTACAAATTTTTTCTGAATTAAAATCATCATTCAAATATCCATCTCCACTAAAAGAATCATTTGTAACATTCACAATTCCCATAATTTTCGGATTTAGTGGCAGTACATTTACAAAATCATCTTTTGAAATTTTTTTTTCTTGGCAAATCTCAGCAATACTCTTGTTGTAATATACATTGGAATCATCTGGATATATCCAATCTCCAGATATTTGAAGCAATGGCAATAAAACAAATGGTCTTTCACAAATGCCCTGATGCGGTAAATTTAACCTCTCTGATTTCAAAACCACATCATCATAAAACAACAAATCAAGGTCTATAATTCTTGGTGACCACTTACTTGATTCAACGCGACCAATATCTTTTTCAATTTTTTTCAAAATCGAAAGCAAATCCAATGGAATTAAAGTTATATCAAAAAAATCACAAAGAACGACGAGATTAAAAAAATCAATATCATAATCTTCTCTACCCTTATCAGATTCCAGAACTAATGCCTTATTCTGATAAATCAAAGATGTCTTCAAAATTCTGATTCCATATTCTTTTAATAAATTTATTCCTCGCTCAATATTTGAAATCCTATTCCCAAGATTCGAACCAATTCCAATTGCAAAAACCATAAATACATATTTGTAATAAATGTATAAATATTACCTATATCTTTATATAAAACAAGCTTGCCTATAAACAAAAGTCAATCTATAATCTATGGCATTAAAGCATCACAAAACCATATGACAATAAAAACAGATATGTGCCCTGAGACAAAGGCGAAAGTTCTGAAATACTCGATACTAGCAAAACTTATCCATAGAAATTGCACAGAGGATGAAGTTGATCAGTATCTAAGTTTCTTCAATGAAAAAAACTTCAACGATGTTATTGATATGATTAAAACATTAGAAAACATCGATACCGAAGGAATACCAGAGCAATTTGCATTCTTTGATGATGAAGAACACAGAAACACTCATGATGATGTCATAAGCGATGGAGAAATAAGAGATATTGTAATGTCGAACGCACAATCTCAAGCTGGATATTTTGTTGTGCCAGCTGTTATTGAAGACAAACCAGACAATGAATGATTTATTCTCTCAATTCAAGAGTTTACTGAACGAAGATGAATTTAAAAAATTGGTTGAGAAATCTACTGAAGGTTTTGAACATCTTACAAGTGGACACCATTATAAAATTAATTATGAAAGTCTAAGTGGGTACAAATTTCTCTCTAATCAGGAAATCAAACTACAAAATATAAATTTTATCTCTGTATGTAAACACCATTTATTACCATTTCATGGCACATGCGACATTGAATATAAATCAAATGAAAAAATTCTTGGTCTTTCGAAGATAAAAGAAATAGTTAAAAAAACTGCTCTAAAATTAACATTACAAGAAGAATTAACTTCTGAGCTTTTTCAAATTTTTATAAAAGCCCTTAACCCTCTAAATTTAAAAATAACTCTTAAGGGAAAACATGCATGCATGATGCTTCAAGATCAATCAATAGAAGAAGAAATTATAACAATACAAACTCTATAAATCTATTTTTTCTCCGTACATCTCTTGCATTTTTTTTAAATCATCATGTTGGGTAAAATTTATTGATATTGGAGTAATAGAAATATATTTATCGAGAATCGCATCAATATCACTGTTTTCATTTGAATCATCATTTTCTAAATCAAAATCAAGCCAAAAATATTCCTCATTTCTAGTATTAAGAGATCTTTTTATAGAATCTATTCTCCTCTTCCTACCCTGCGGAACAATTTTAATCCCTTTAATAATCTCACTCTCGGAATTTATATCAGGAAAATTAATATTCAAAAATGAATCAGTACAATTATAACTTTCTATAAAATTGAAAGTTTTCGCAATCCATTTCCTCGTACAATTAAAATTCAAACCAATACTGTCCTCATAATTTTGACTAAATGCAATAGCTTTTATTCCATGCATCGCTGCCTCCCTTGCAACTGAGATTGTACCAGAGTATGTAACATCGTCACCAGCATTTCTACCTTTATTCACTCCAGATAAAACTAAATCCGGCCTTTTATCTTTTAAAATATAATGCATACCCATCAACACACAATCTGCCGGTGTACCAGTAATTGTATAAACTTTCTCTGAAACTTTTGAAATCTTCAGAATGTCATTAACTGTTATGCCATGACCACATGCACTCCTCTCTCTGTCAGGCACAACAACCCAAACGTCATCACTGATAGTTCTTGCAAAATTAACCAATATATCCAGACCTTCTGAATATAAACCATCATCATTACTAATTAAAATACGCATCCTATTTACCTTAATTTATTCTATCTTTCACTCAAATTTATCGCAAAAAATTTAAATAAGCAATCTTATTATCAATATTTGCGATATCTACTATCGCCACTCAATACAATGTCTAGCCTATAAACATCTTTCCCATTCCTCGTTCCAATAAATTTTGCTCTCGCTTCACTTGTTCTTATCAAAATATTATCTCTTCTACTTATTGTAATATCATCTTCATCACACAAAATTGCAAGTTCACGCTTCAAAGTTAAATTTCTGTCTCGATTTAAAATTGATTTATATTTATAAACACTATCTCTTCTTACTCTTCTTCTCTCTTCTCTCTCACAATCACTTTCTAAAGAATCAAAATGCACAACAGTATCCAAATGCTGAAATCTTCCATGCATAACTGCTAAATCAACTGCTTTATAGCATTCATCACATGGCTCCAGTAAAACAAATCTATAAAACCCGGTATTATCAGAACTATTGCTTCCATTATTTGCAAAATGTGTATCAAAACTTCTCAATTTCTCTGGATTATCACGCAAATTTTTAGCTTTTATACCATTTTGATTCACTCCCAAACTATTGGTCTGCCAAATCTGCAACGAAACATTCGTTATCGGTACACAATTCTGATCTAAGACATATCCTTCTAAAATAATTTCCTTTCCTTGAGCAGAAAAAATATCTTTGCTCCTTCTGGTAAGATTATTTCCCTTATTAAATCTAATCGGCTTTTGAAGAAAATGTATCTCTGGTCTAGTCAATGCGCAACTGTAAACAACCTCTCTCTCATAAGTTCCACTTGCAATCTGAGATGCATTCAAATTATTTGCAAAAAATAAAATAACTAAAAGCAGTAATTTCACACTTAAATCTAAACTATCTCTGATGTTAATTTTCATATTATGCATCTCTCTTCTCTAAATATTCGATCCATTCACTCCACACACATAACAATTCATTGTCTGCAACAACAATTGATTTGTCAATATTTCTTCTAGTTTGATTAGTAGTATTTACTATTTTTTTATTATTGTAATTTTTATAATTTTGCAATTTTTCATCATCAAGTTTGTTGGCTTTATTATTAAAACTACCGTTAATTGAACTATCTTGTGCAAAATTACCCTTCAACTCCCTATCACCATACAAACCAATTTCTCCTGAAAAAAAATCTCTCTCTAAATTATATGCTTTATTTTCAATATAGCTCTTATCATCAAAAACTTCTTCGTTTACGATAACATCTGCAAAATTTTGCGCTACTGTCTCTTGGATCTTCTCAACAATTGGAACAATCTGAGAAATCATAATCTTTTCAACCCTGTACTCATAATCTGTCATTTGAGAATCAATATTCAATAAAATCTTTGAACTCACCTCTCGCTCCAGATCACTAATCTGACTCCTATAATCGTTCATCAATAATTCAATAATTTGACTAGATCCGATAATTTTAAAATTGGCCTTTGTGTTACAATCAAACTGTAATCTTATCTCATTAAAAATCTCATATATATTAAATTTAATGTTTTTAATAAATCCAAAACCATTGCAATGACCACATTTCACATCTCTAATTTCATGAAGATTTCTTTCCAAACGCTGCTTTGAAATAATCAAAATGCTAAATTCAGGAACAATACTAATTTGGATTTTTGACTTATCAGAATGAACTATCCTTCTAGCAATTCCTTCCACTGCTTTATTATTTTCATAATCACGCATTCCAATCAAATCTACTACAATCAAACCAGATAATTTACGCAATTTCACTTGATGAAACACCTCTTGAACAGCTTCAAGATTTGTCTTGAAAGCAGTTTCTTCAATCGATACTTCCTCTCTATTCTTTCCTGAATTCACATCAATTGAAACAAGAGCCTCAGTTATATTGATTACAATATATCCACCTGATTTCAAAGAAACAATATTACTTAATTGATTATCAATTATCTTCTCAACACCATAAGCACTAAAAACTGGCTTCATCTCATCATGAAGCTTTACTAAATTTGAAAAATGCGGCATATATTCTTTGAGAAATTTTACAACCTCCTGATAAATTGTCACACTATCGATAATAATACCGTGAAAATACATTCCACCCTTATCATAAAAAATATCCTTAACAAGATTAAAATCATAATGTAAAACACGATAAGGTGATCCATTATTTTTAGCAGATAAATCTGAAATTTTCACAACGTTATCAGAAACTAATTGCAAATTATAATCTCCATCTTCATTAGATTGATCTTTAGCATCACCACAAGCTTTTCTCTTTATTGAATTCCAAGTTTCTACTAACTTATTCAAATCCTCTTGAACTTCATTCATCGAAGCTGAAAAACATCCACTATTTATAATTACACTTCCAAATTCTGGTATCTCAAGATTCTGAAGAAGAACTTGCAATCTTTTTTTTTCAATCAATGAAATATTATTCAATGAAATTCCACTCTTGTCGGAACGATTTGGAATAAATGTACAATACTGACCATCTAAATGAATAAATGTTGAAAGCATAGCACCCTTAGTGCCTCTCTCTTCCTTCATCACCTGTACAATTATTGGTTGATTTTTACAAATAAACCCCTTGCCATGTATACTTTCATCATCAATATCATCATTAAAATCCACACCATCCAAATCATTTTTCACACTATAAGACAAAAGCTCTGTATCAATGAACTCTCCTTCAACTAAATCATGATTTACAATATTATTTGAAAGATAATTCGGATCTATTTCAGAAAATGGCAAAAAACCGTTCTTGCCGTCTGCTTTATACTTAACAAACACAGCTTGCAGTGACGGAAAAACTCTCTCAACAACCCCTAAATGCACACTTCCATTACCATACTCAAATTCATTATAATAATCCAGATCGTATAGCTGGTTATTGTTGCTATTCACAATAGCAACTCT
>JBIKUW010000078.1:0-6182 GCA_044347385.1 Rickettsiales bacterium | reverse complement strand
TGAAATTAAATCATAATTAAAGTTTATAATATAAAAATTTCTTGCTTACACAAAATAAAGATACAAATAAAATGAATCGAAGACTTGTTATAAACTACTTAAGATTGATGAGGATTCATGTGCCAATCCCAATCGTTCTAAACTTCCTACCAATACTAATTATAATATTCAGCCAATACTTCATCTCTATGAAAAATAATACCAGCGCTGAAATTCCTCTTTGGACACTTATTTGGATCAGCATTGTTGGAAGTTTTTTAACTCGCTCCCTTGGATGTATCATAAACGATTTTTTCGATAAAGACTTTGATAAAAAAACTTCAAGAACAAAAAATAGACCGTTAGCACTTGATGATTCAGACAAATCAAAACCATCAAATCTTGGAATTGGCATTCTTGTCCTAATACTTACAACTATCTCACTGTCACTTGCAATAATTTTAGGAAAAATCCCGACGATCATCTCCATTCTCACTGGATCGCTTATCGTTTTATACCCACTAACAAAAAGATTTTTCATACTTCCGCAACTATTTCTAGGATTTGTTTATAACATGGGAATAATTGTGATATGCTCTGCAGTAAGTGGTTGGTTGAACTTTCAATGTTTCCTATTTTTCGTGATTAATATATTATGGACTCTTGCTTATGACACAGTTTATGCTGGACAAGATGAAATTGATGATAGAAAAAATTCCCTGAAATCAAGCGTTTTAACTTTTGGCCCCGAGTGGAAAAAAATAGTTGAAAAAATATACAACATTGTTTTTGCCCTACTCATAATATTTCAGATTGCAATTGGAGGAACATTTGCAATAATCTCCACAATACTAAGCTTTATATTTATTAAATACCAATATTCAAAAATGATAAAAAAAAATAGTTTTCAGAAATTTTTTGAATATAATGCACTAATTTTTCTATTTTTATTATCCGGAATAGTAATAGATACTCTAGTGTTATTCTATCAAAAATAATTGCGTTACATAATAAAATCAATATTATTACATAATAAAAAATACGACTTACACAACTTTTATGCTTTGAACAATATCAAATTACTCATATACTGAACAAAATAAGACATTTTTAGTGTTGAAAATGGTTAAAGTTAATGATTATATATTAAACATAAATAATTTTAGAAAAACCACAATCAAAAAACCAAAACACGGTTTTCACATCAAAGGTATATTTCTACTAGGAGAAGAGAAATATTTAATAAAAAATTTAAGTACCCATACCTCATATAAAAATGAAATTTGCATCCTAATAATAACTCAAATTGCTCTTGGTAAACAAAATTCAATACAATCTTTTTTAGTGCGAGATGATGAAAACAATACATGGTATCTTGCAAGTAAATTCATGGAAAATACAACAAATTTATATGAAAATCTAGAAAATCCAAAATCTCAGTTCGATAATCAGCCAAAAAACTTCATATCATCAACGCTCTTGAGCATCATTCTCAATAATATCAACATCAACTCTGGGAATATTTTAATAGACCAAAATAATAAATTTTATCTAGTTGATCCATCTGTTTTATCACAAAATAATCCATTTAATGTTGATATAAACTCAATAAAACAAAAAACCAACGCACTTTATCGAAATTTTATTTACACCATAAACAAAGAAAATCTAAAAGAAAATCTAGCGAAATTATTCATCGAATGCTATAAAATCTATAATAATGATTATTATAAACCATTACTTCAATTACTAGAAAATACAGAGCAAAAACAATCTTCACAATCATCCGAATATCTAGAAAAAAATAATTCACAAGAGAAAGTAGATCATCTAAAAAAATTATTAGAACACAACGATATATTAATAAATCGAAAAATATACGACATGATAGAATCACTAACACTAGAAGATATAATACAAGAAATCTCTTTAATAAAAGGAATGGACAATCAACAAAAAGAAGAAATGGCGAAAGTTATACGCTCCTTTGAGACAATAGATGATCGCGAAACATCAAAAAAATGCATAATACATGAAGGCTATGTTCAAAGAGTTATAAACGAAATTGAGGAATTAAAAAATATACAATTAGGAGAATTAAATATTCAATCAAATTTCTTTGCCGCATTAATACCTAATACACAAATAAAAAGTCAGAGTTAAGCAAATATAATGCATGACGAACTCTTTTAATTTCAATAATTCTTGATAAAATCTTAACCCTACTCACAAAATAAAATTAAAGTAATGGATATTATATATACGAGTAACATTGATAACTTCAGAAGAACAGATGAAGAAAAACCTACTCATGGTTACTATCCTCAAGGAATATATACTTTCAATCATTATAGATATTTATTAAAAGAAACAAATTTTCATTGTTTCTACAATAATGAGGTTTACGCATTATCATTAGCTAGAGTGATACTTGGAGATGATAATTCTACTGAGTGCATACTAGTTCTTGATAATAACAAATGGAAAATCGCCAGCAAATTAATACACAATACAGAAAATATATATCAATTTCTAGAAAATAATAAAAAATGCTATAAGCCATCAGAGAATTTTATATCAATCATTCTAACAAGCATCATCCTCAACAATATAGATCCAAATTCAACAAATATTCTCATTCATGACAATGGTCAAAAAAATAAATTTTATCTAATTGATCCACTTATTATTTCTCAAAATAACAAATTCGGAATTGATGCAAACAAATTAGAAAACAATATCAATATTCTATACAGAAATTTTACTACAACTACTAATAAATCCAATATTAAACAAAATATTTTAATTTTGTTTAAAGGGTATTTTCAAATCTGTAATGATCAATTTCTAAAAAAAGTCATATCATGGATTAAAAATTATATGGATGATTGTGAGAATAAAATATCAAACGAGATAAGAATCAAAAATGAGAAAACAATCGGGTATCTAGAGAAAGTCTCAAATAAAAACGATGAAATGATATCTGAAATATTAGAAAATTTGATAAATTCAATGGATGACCAATCTATTATTAAAGAAATCTCTACGATAAAGGGAATTGATGATCAACAAAAACAAAAAATAGAAAAAATCGGAAACTATTTTGAATCAGATGATGTTTTTCCAGACTTCGGAAGTCTCGGTATAAAGAAAGGGTACTATAACGAAGTCTTTGAAAAAATTAAGCAATTGAAAAATATTGAACTATCTTCTATTCAACATTCTTCTTCTAAATACTCTGATATCAATCTTGTAATATCAAGCGCATAAAATTCATTTCACACTTCTTTTCTTCTTACCAATATACAACTGTCTAGGACGACCAATCTTATTCTCAGTCTCTATCATCTCCTTCCACTGCGCAATCCACCCAGAAACTCTAGATAAAGCAAAAATTGGAGTAAACATAATACTCGGAATTCCTATAGCCTTCAATATAATGCCAGAATAGAAATCAACATTTGGATATAGCTTTCTTTCTTTAAAATAATCATCATTTAAAGCAATTCTCTCAAGCTCTAAAGCTATATCCATCAATTTATTATTCTTGTTACAAGAAGATAAAACTTTTTTACTTTGTTCACGCAAAATATTAGCGCGAGGATCAAAATTCTTATAAACTCGATGACCAAAACCCATTAATTTCACGCCATCAGATTTATTTTTCACTTTCTCAATAAAAGATGGTATATTTTTCACATCCTCTATTTCTTCTAACATGGCGATCACAGCTTCATTCGCTCCACCATGAGATGGACCCCATAAAGAAGCAGTCCCAGCAGCCAAACAGGCAAAAGGATTTGCACCACTTGAGCCTGCTAACCTCACTGTTGAAGTTGAAGCGTTTTGTTCATGATCAGCATGAAGAATAAAAATAATATTCATCGCTTCACGATAAATCTCATTTACTTCATAATCCTCAGAAGTCACTCCAAACATCATTCTCAGGAAATTACTCGCATAATCCAATTTGTTCAATGGACTCATAATCTCTTGACCTATATAATGTTTATAAACCATAGTCACAATTGTGCAAATCTTCGCTATTGAACGAATGCATATCAAATCCACAACTTCAGATTGAGTAAAATCTTTATCCTGATAAAAAGCTGACATTGAACCAAGAAGCCCAATGATCATTGACATTGGATGAGAAGTTCGAGTAAAGCCACATAAAACCTTCTTCAATTGATCATGAACAAGGGTTCTTTTATTAATTTTCTCCTTAAAATTATCAAATTCATTTTTATTTGGTAATTCGCCATAAAGCAATAGATAAGAGATCTCCATGAAGTCATATTTACCATTCGCCAGATCTGATATATCATATCCTCTATATAAAAGCTGCCCTTCATCGCCATCAATAAAAGTAATCTTAGATGCGCAAGAGGCAGTTGACATAAAACCTGGATCAAGAGTGAACATCCCAGTTTGTTGATATAATTTACCTATATCAATCACATCCTGTCCCATACTAGCTTTTTTAATATTGAATTTGTACTCATTGCCATCGGGCATGATTAACTTGGCGTAATCAGTCATATTTTATAATAGTTATTTTTAAAAGATTTAAAAATTATAGCACAATATACTGAAGCAAAAACTAATAAAAAACAAAATTAGCGACATTATATTCAATTTCTCTTTATGAATAACAATATTACTCAACCACTCTTACAATCTGCTCATTCGTAATATCGCATGGAATTATGAAAATTGGAATCATTACGTCATTACATATCTTCTCAATAATCTTACTAACGTTTTTACTTACTGGAGATGAGCCAATAATTAAAGTTACAATTGAATTATCAGATCTAATCTTCTCTAATAAACATTTTGGAATTTCACCACAACTCACAGTTTTGATAATTTTATTTGATATTCGTGATTGAACAAATCTCTCACTCTCATTCAAAATCCCACGAACTACTTCTTCATTCATGTTATCAACATCACAAGCATCAGGATGATTTGCAAAAAAACCACCATCAGTTTCTTCAATCGCTGCAATAAAAAATTCAATCACAATATCTTTTCTGCTCTTCAAACTCTCGCAAAGAAAATTCAAAGCTCCTTTATGACTATCCGTATTTCCAATACAAACCAAATATTTTTTCTCTAACAAAATATTATTCTGAGAATCCATAATAAAACCTATTAATTAATAATAAAGTATCTAACCAACAATATATTTATAAATGATACTACAATAACTAGAATTGCGTAGAGCTTATGATACTCTTTATTGAGATCATATATGAATTTATTAAACTCTGAATGTATGATATCAAAAGACATGCTAATTTTACTACTCAAACCACTTGCCCCTAAACTAATTACATTCACCAAATAGTTTCCAACAGTGGCGTTACTTGGTAACGGTATATTTATTTTAAATAAATTATTGTTCGCAATGTTTATTGTATCAAGTGGATAATAAAGCTCCCTACCCATCATGTACTGCTCAAAATCATTTTTCAAATCGCCATCCTTTCTATCTTTAAAAGTCTTTAATCCATAAAAATCCAGTATATCTGTTTTCTTTCGCAAATCATGAGAAACCCACGCTGCATAATATGAGCCAATATCATGAAATATATTTATATCTCTTTTAACCCATAAACCATAAACTTTCTGTCTTTTATTCAACAAAAAATCTCTTTCTGGACCAGACAATATAACTGCGATCTTTTCAAGCTTTTCCTTCGAGCCAAATAATGTCAAACTACCGCCAGAAAAACCATAACCAATTCTTATATCATAAGAATCAAGATCTGCTGAAATTGGCATTATGAAATCAGAATAAACATCTTTACTTGTATAAAAAATTAAAAACAAAAATACAAATATTGTTTTAGCAAAACTCATTTGATGAAATACATTTTTCAAAATTATATAACAATATATAAAATAAAAAAAGTCATTTTATGCTTCGCAACAAATATCAATATCAAGTACACTAAAATAATCAATAATTGATATTTTGCGCCTCACTCAAAATACAATTATTGAAGGAATTTAACCAATTATTAATTTTAAATTTAGATAATCAATGATTATTAATCAGTTAATAATCATATGAACAAAACTCCAAATCACACTGATAACGTCGAAACTAATACTAGTGAAGAAAAAATCAATAATTTTTTTGATAAACTATCAAACTTTTTAGATAAAAAATATGGCAATGATCAGACTAA
>JBIKUW010000077.1:0-6192 GCA_044347385.1 Rickettsiales bacterium | reverse complement strand
TATCCCATGAACATTCTCTTCTGATATTAAAATTCGATGTATATTTGATGTCAAGAAAGCTCGAGTTTCTTGTGGTTTTTTCTGATATATAATTTTTGTCTTTGATACATCATTATCACTACCGGATCCATGTCTTTCTGCAAAATTGCTTCTGCAAAAGATAGAATCATTGTTTTTGAACGATGGTTTTGCACCCGAGTTATTAAAATTAAAATATGGAGAAACATCAAAAGCCATTCTATGAGGCCAAACTTTCTTTTTTGTTTCTTGAGACTCTATTAGAATCTCAAATAAGCTATTTGGGTTTAATAAAGGTTGTAAATTTAAAACTAACGATTTTATCATAATATTCCTATGAAGATTAAATATAAAATAACTTTATTTAGTAAAAACATTTCCCGGAAGCATAATTTTATACATATAAGTTTTTTGTAGTGATAAATTTATTGAAAATATTTTTTTATTAATGTTTTAGATTTTATAAATTTTTATTTTTGTTATTATGTCAGAATTGTGAAATAATTTTTCTTCATGTGTTTATATTAAGTTTTGAAACTATATCAGAATATATTTCTGTTTCTCTCTTAGAGGATGGCATTCTGATTGATAGCTTGGTTTGTTTTAAAAATTTTGCTCATGCAGAGACAATCCTAACATCAATTGAATTGATTTTGGTTAGAAATTCAATTGATTATAGTGATATTGATTTATTCTCTTTGATCGTGGGGCCTTCAAGTTTTATAAAAATTAGAGTTGGTTTGTCAGTCGCTTACGGATTAGAATTTTCTTCAGGGAAGAAAGTTATTGGAATTAATTTGTTTGAAATTTACGAGAATATTGTAAATATAAATTATAATATAGAGAGATTTATAATTGTTTTGAATGCATATCAGGATAATTTTTACATTAGGGTAGTAGATGGTGAAAATTCTGAAGATAGTTTTGTGAACCTTGATTATATAAAAAATTCACCATTCAAAGGTGCAAGTTTTTTCTGTGATTCGAAATCTTATAATATATTGAAAGATATAAGTGTGAATGATGTATTTGACATTTCTAAATATATAGATAATTTGTCTGCCCAGTCTGGAATTTTTGTTAGAAAGAAAATAGTGGATGGATTAATTAATTTAGACGATATTATGAAGCCGGAACCATTTTATTTATTTAATCCGGTTTTTAAGAAGAAGGTTGCTGCATGAGATTGCCATTATTGTCTGCAATTAATGCTTGATTTTTCATTTTAATAATCTATAATGTTTCGATATTCTAATTGATATTAGCAAGAGAATAAACTAGGTTCTTTGTTAATATTTTTTTTATTTTGTTCTAGTTAATTTTAAATTATTTAATGATTAAAGGTATTTATCATGTCTATTATTTCGAACCTTGATTCAAACGAAAATCATCAAGAGTTGCAAATGAGCTATTTGGAAGCTTTTAGAACTTTGGAGTCTGATTCACCATACAAAACAGATTTATTATCTCTTTTGATGAGTAATGACGCTCACTATGGTCATCAAATTTGTCGTCATAATCCTATGATGGGAAGATATTTATACGGAGAGCATGGTGATGTTCACGTAATAAACCTAACATCAACAATGTTCTTATTGAAAAAAGTTTTGAACGATTTAGTTGTTATGTTTTCAGAAAGTAACGCAAGACTTTTATTTGTTGGCTCAAAGGAACAATTAGTGAATGTTATAAAAGATTCTGCTGAGCGTTGTGGTCAATATTTTGTAAATCATAGATGGTTTGGTGGAACTTTAACGAACTGGAAAACTATTCAACAATCTATAAGAAAAATGAATATTCTTGAGAAAGAATTGGCAGATCAAACTTTAGACAAAAAATTAAGACAATCAAAAGAGCGTGTATATAATAAATTAATCAACTCTCTTGGTGGTATTAGAAAAATGTCTAATTTGCCAGATATTATTTTTGTTACTGATACAAATCGTGAGAAAGTTGCAATTCAAGAAGCTAATAAATTGGGAATACCAGTGATTGCATTGCTTGATTCAAATTCAAGTCCAATTGGTGTTGATTATCCAATTCCTTGTAATGACGATTCTCAAGATGCTGTGAGCTTAATTTGTCAATTAATTAGTGATGCTGTTTTAACTGGTATAGAGTCAGCTTTCGAAAGAAGACAAGCTCAACAGAAAGAAAGAGAGCAAAATAGAAAATCTTATGCGGAAAGAAGAAATTATGCTAATACAGCTGATAATAAGGAAAAATCTGCAGAGTCTGGTGCTCAAGGAGATAAATCTGACGTGAGAAAACCTTATGTTAAAAAAGGTGTTAGTAAGGATGAGAGCGCAAAAAACAAAAATGATTCTAATAATTAATTAAATTGAGGTTAGAAAATGAATGTTGAGAATAATTTAGATAAGAAAGCACAATTAAAAATTATTGCTGATTTCAGAAATGCTACTGGATACTCTTTATCAGATTGTAAATCTGTTTTAGAAAAGACTAACTTTGATATGAATGCAGCAAAGGACATTTTGTCTAAGAAATATGCTGAAAAGTACAAAATGCTTGCAGATTCTTCTGATATCGAAGCTCCAGAATTTGTTACAAAAGTATTTTATAATGATGAAGATGGCTCTTATGGATATTGTACAATTCGTACAAAATCTGACGTTGTAACTCGTTCTGAAAAAATACGCGACCTAATGATCAAAGCTTTTGAAGGTTTATCTGAGAATGAAGAAGAGGGAAATGGTTTTAACAGAGTTTCTTCTAATGAAGGATTCAAATCAATGTATGATGATATCTTAGGATATTACAGAGAGCCTATTAAATTTGAAAAACTTAAGAAAAAGCATTTGACAAAAGGTGAAGTTTTTGCAAATTACCCTCACACTGTTTATCATAAACAAGAAGGTAAAAAAGCATACACTGTTTCAAAATCTTCTGCTCCACTAGTATTGAAATATGAAGGTGAATTAAATGATGAAGGTATAGAGCAAATCAGAAAATTAGCTTATGCAATTTCAATGACAATTATTGGATCAAATAAGGCGAAAGTTTTTTCAAAAGAAGAGTTAGATCCGAAAATGATTGAAGAGTTTAAGAATGCTAAAACTGAAGAAGCAAAAAAATTAGGAAAGCCAGAAGCTGCCATAGAAAAAATTGTTTCTGGTCAGTTGAATAAGTTTTATGCAGAAAATTTAATTGTTCATTTGCCATTAATTTCAACAGCTAATACTCCTTGGTTGAAAGTTGGTGATGATGGCGATGTTACTGTTGAAGATGCTATTAAGCAAACTGAAAAGTTGCTAAATTGCAAAATTAGTGTTTCTTTCTATAAAGTTTTGACAGATAAGTAATTAAGTAATATTAGTGGTTATTAAATACAAAAGGGTATTATTAAAACTTTCTGGCGAAGTTTTGATGGGAAAAAAAAGTTTTGGTCATGATTTTGACGTTGTGAACAGAATAGCAAAAGAAATAGTTGATATTCATGATTTAGGAGTTGAGATTTGTGTTGTGGTTGGTGGTGGAAATATTTATCGTGGATCAAATCCAGAGCTTAATGGGAATGGTATGGAGAAGGCAAGTGCTGACTATATCGGAATGCTTGCTACGATAATAAATGCTTTGACATTGCAGAGTGCTATTGAGAATTTTGGAATAAATTGTCGAGTTATGTCTGCCATTCCTATGGCAACGATTTGCGAGCCATATATTAGAAGAAAAGGGATGAGGCATTTGCAGAAAGGGAGAATTGTTATTTTCGCTGGCGGAACAGGAAATCCATTTTTTACTACGGATACTGCTGCAACTTTGCGCGCTATTGAAATGGGATGTGAAGTTTTGTTAAAAGGCACGCAAGTTGACGGTATATATTCAGACGATCCTAAGAAGAATGTAAATTCAACTAAATATAGCACAATTTCTTTTAATGATGTTATAAGGAAGAATTTAAAAGTTATGGATACGTCAGCAATTTCTTTAGCTCGCGACCATGATATGCCAATTATTGTTTTTTCTATCAAGGAGGAGAATGCTTTAGTTAAAGTTTTATCTGGTGACGGTAACTGTACAGTTGTATCTTTAGATGATGAGTAATTTAAGGTTTATATGAATAAAAATAAAGGATCGGGTGGAAAGGTGAATCCAAATATGTTTCTAAATCATGAGGTATTTGGGAAAATATTGAAGGATTATGATAAAAAAGTTGATAATGCAATATCAAGATTAGAAGATGATTTGTTAGCTTTTCAAGTTACGAAAATAAACCCAGGTTATTTAGGGAATTTGATGATAATTGGTGGCGCAGGAAGAGTTTCTGATTGCGCTAGTATTTCTTTAGAGAATCGTACTTTTACTCTGACTGTTCATGATAAAGGATCAATCTCTAAGATTACAAAAACAATTGAGCAAGAGAGAAAGCTTGTTGTATCGCAGGGTAACGAAAAGAATTTGTTAAAAATTACAATTCCAGATCCTACAGAAGAGAGGAGGTTGCAAGTGATTAAAGAGATGAGAGAGTCTTCGAAAAAATATATCGATCAGATCAATAATGCTAGATCAGAAGCATTGAAGGTTTGTGATCAATTAGAGAAAGCCCAGAAAGATAATAAAAAGAAGAAGGATAATAAGAAAAAAGGTGGGGATGATGAAGGTAGTAGTGCTATTGGAGTTTCTGAAGATGAGATTAAGATGTTTAGATCTTTAATAGATCAAAATAAAGATGAAAAGATAAGAAAGATTGAGAGTTTGGTTGAAAAACAAGAGGGAGATATAAAGAGCGGTAAAAAATAGATTGTTGTTTAATGCTGGTGTTTGCATTAATTGTTTTTCAACTTTTAGTATGTATATTCCAGATTATATTTTTAATAAGATAAGCATATGATCTTGAATTCTCGTTACATCTTAGAATTAACAGGAACTCCTTCTGTTTCTTCAACTAATAATTCTGTAGTAAATATTCCAGGAATTGCTGGAGCTGGAAGTAATGTTGCAATTGATTTAGATACTTTGGGTACTACTGTTGGTGGTAATCCTGAAAGTTGCAATTTTAATGTATATGCTATAAGAACTAGTTTTCTTTCTCCGGATTATGATGCACCAGTTCCAAATCACAATGCATATGCTGGCTGTAATGCTGGATCTTCAGTTAATTTTAAAAACATTTTTATTTCTGATTTTGGTAATTCGACTGCTACTCCGACTGTCACTTCTGAATATGATGCTACTCTTGGGTTGAATTATTGTTCATTTTCTGTTCCAACATCTTGTTCTGGTTTAAAATTTACTAATTCATCTTCTAATTATAGATTTCTTAATTCAGGTGGTGACCCTATTACATCAAGTCATGGTAGTACAGATATTGGTGGTAATTGTGTGTTTGATGTTTATGCGACTGCTACTCTTGCATATTCTCCAGATTATGATGCGCAAAATCCCAATAGCAACTCATTATCTGGGTGCAATTCTGGTTTTCAAGGCAATACTTTGAATTCTTTCAAATCTATATTTTCTAATACTTTCCTTAATTCAACAACTAACCCAACAGTTACATCCGGATATGACTCAACTCTTGGATTGAATTATTGTCATTTTTCTGTTCCAGGTTCTTGTTCTAGTCTACACTTTAGTAATAGGTTTGCTAATTCAAGATTTCTTGATGCGGATGGGGAAATTATTACTTCTAGTCATGGAGTTTTAGATGTTGGTGGAAACTGTGTTTTTGACGTATATTTATATGCTGGTGGTATGAATACTACAGATAGAGATGCCCCAATTCCTAATAATGTTACTAATGCTTTTTATGGATGTAATGTTGCTGGTTCTGGATCAAGTGTTAAAAATCTACTCAATGTTTTTGGTAATTCATCACTTTCTTTTACAATCACGCCTTCACACGATTCAGTTTTAGGTCTAAATTATTGTGCAGTTTCTACTCAAAATTCTTGCTCTAGTATTAAATTTGGAAATCCACTTATGCGATTTGTTGGAGGTGATAATGAAATCATCAGCTCAGGTAACGATGTAACTGACATACCACCAACTCCAGGCACAACACAAGGCATCACCTTCACATGCGGAACTGATTCATCAATCAACTATTCTTACAACAACTTTGATGTAACTCTTCAAAACAGTTGTGCAAATCATGATCAATCATTCCTATTATTCACTCCACAAGCTTCTGCTACTGGTGATCAATCATTA
>JBIKUW010000076.1:0-6246 GCA_044347385.1 Rickettsiales bacterium | reverse complement strand
TTATTATTCTGTGGGGACGATGAAAAATTAAAAAATATCGGAAACATCTTTGAAATAGGAGAAATTATTGAATCACCTGAAAATAAATCGCAAATTTATTTAGATGAGGAGAAAGTTAAGAATTGTAAGGGTTTCGAGCATTTATAATTCTTATTATTAGCATTGTCACAACTATGAAAGCGTGAAATCCTTTCATTCATTTCCAAATGCATTGCTAATTCCTTACAAGACCCTACGTTTAATAAATTAAACTAGGATGAAGATGGAATTTTCGAAGAAAACAATAACTCTAGGAAATGGGTTATTGACGATGCAAGGGCAGCTGCCACCAATGTTAATATTACAAAAGGATGATTAATGTTTGTTAATGTCATCCCAGTCGAGTGAAACGAAAACGTGGGATCCATACAGTCTTTTTCAAATGCATTCCTAATAACTGATAACTGATAAGATTCATAAGCCACTATCAAGTAAGTGGCTAGGATGACAGAAATGTTTAACTTGTCATTCCAGACAGATAATTTGTTATCTGGCGTTGAATCCATTGAGTTTTTTCCGAATATATCCCTAATTCCTGCTGAGATCCTATGTTCCTAACAAGTACGGAACTAGGATGATAATGTTTATTGATGTCATACCAGTCCTTTAAACTGCCGTTCCAGTTGCATACCTGTTAGTAACGTGGAATCCCTGAATTGCTTTAGCAATGCAATTCTCGCATCACTAATTCCTTATAAGATCTATACGCTACTCCGTGCCTAGGATGACAAAACTTTTGGGATTACAATTCACCATTAAGATGACAACGAATATAAACTTAAAACATCAGTTTATCTTCTTCACCTAAATCAAAATCATCACTCATAAAAGCATCAAAATCATCTTCCTTCGCACTACTTCCGAAATCTTGCCTATTATTATTGTTATTACTACCACCACGATAGCCATTATCCCCATCATCTCCCCTATTTCCACCAGCAGAATTATTATTTGGTGTCAAAACTATCAAACTACAATTATATCCCTGCAACACAACTTCAACAGTAGAGCGAGGCTTCCCCTCCTTATCTTCCCATTTACGAGTTACCAATTTTCCTTCAATAAAAAGCTTTGTACCCTTTCTAATATTGATTTTTTTTATGATACCAACCAATCCATCGCCATAAACCACAATTCTATGCCAATCAGTATTGGTTTTTCTCTCCTTAGTTTTATTATCAATCCAAGAATGAGAAGTTGCTAAACTAAAAGATGCTAAAACACCAGTCGAAAACTCTACAATCTCAGGATCGCTTCCAACATTCCCAATTAACATTACTTTATTTAAACTATCAGCCATAACACAAACCTAAAAATAATCTAAGACCTAACAAGATAATAACATTCTTTGTGGATTTTCTATATAGTTTTTAATTTTTACCAAAAATGTCACTGCCTCCTTCCCATCAATCAATCTATGATCATATGATAGCGCAAGATACATCATTGGGCGAATCACAATTTGTCCATTCACAACAACAGCCCTCTCAGT
The DNA here is from genome assembly GCA_044347385.1 of Rickettsiales bacterium. Taxonomy (GTDB): domain Bacteria; phylum Pseudomonadota; class Alphaproteobacteria; order Rickettsiales; family CAIPFW01; genus CAIPFW01. Next base: position 4,715 of record JBIKUW010000076.1, on the reverse strand, counting down.
AATTGAATGCATACCTAAAATTGCAGATTGAGGTGGATTTATAATTGGAGTTGACATCATAGAACCATAAGTTCCACCATTTGAGATGGTAAAAGTCCCGCCAACAAAATCATTTGGCGTTAAAGTTCCTTTATTAGCCTTTCCAGCGTAATTTATAATTTCCTTTTCAATTTGATCAAAAGACATTTTATCGCAATGACGAATCACAGGAACTACAAGCCCTTTTTCAGTTCCAATCGCAACGCTTATATTGCAGAAATTATTATACTTAATATTATCACCTTCGATTTGGGCATTCACAGCTGGGATTTCCTGCAATGCCAAAGTTGCAGCCTTAATAAAGAATGACATAAATCCTAATTTCACGCCATGTTTCTTTTGGAAATCATCCTGATTTCTTTTTCTCATTTCCATCACAACGGACATATCAACTTCGTTAAAAGTTGTTAAAATAGCGGACGTATTTTGTGCTTCTTTCAAGCGTTTAGCAATAGTTCTGCGTAAAGATGACATTCTCACAACATTAGTTTCCTCAGGATATTCAATACTTTGAGAAATAACATTTTGACTGTTCGAACCTCTGCTAATTGAAACAGAAGTTGGCGGAACTCCTTGTCTCTCTTGGTTATTTGATTGATTTCCAGATTGATTTACAACATCAGGTTTTATAACCATTCCATCACGACCCGTTCCAGAAATATTTTTTAAATCAACTCCTTGCTCACCAGCCATTCTAGATGCAGCAGGTGAAGCTTTTGCATTCTGATTAGAATTATTCTCAGGTTTTTTCTCCTCCTTACTCTCTGATTTTTGAGGAGCTTGCTCAGTTTTAGAAGATTCAGCGGGTTTTGAACTCTGAGAAATTTCATCACTCATAGTCAATATCAAAGAACCAACATTTATTGTATCTCCAACATTAATATTGATTGATTCAATCACACCATCAGCAGGAGCGGCAACTGAAACATTTACTTTTTCTGTTTCTAGCTCTACAAGTTCGTCTTCCTTCTTTACAGAATCTCCAACTTTAAAAAAAATTTGCGCTATAGTAACTTCACTAATTGATTCCCCAACGGCAGGGACAACTACGTCATACTTCATTTCATTCTATTTTATTTTTATATAAACTTTAATGTAAAATAAAAATTCTACTTGTCAAGTATTTTGTATATTTTATTTATTTTAATAAGTTTATAATTGAAATTAAAAATTTTTACTATTCAATATCATAAAGAAACTATTCACTATTCAATCTCATCCAACAGATGCTGCTGAATTGCCTCCAGCTTTTTCTCATTGCAAGAGCCATCGTCTTCAAAATTTTCAAGATTAAAAATCGTTTCTTTTAATTTCACAAAATTCAAATTACAAACATACTCACGATCACCCATCTGCGGAAATTCATTAATTAAATCGTCAACAATTTCCTGAATGTTCGACCAACTTATTTTATTATCAATACTCATTGCACTCCTAGAAAAATATTTATATTTTGTTATAATAGTAAACTTATATGAAATAGTAAATAAAATGTACGAACTGCACTATTTTAATCTATGTCCATTCGCCAGATCCATCGTCCTATTACTAAATGAATTACGTATTGATTGTAAATGCTTTGAAGAAAAAAATTATTCAAATATTGTGCTTGGCCTAAGCTTACAAGAAAAGAAAAATTTCTTTGAATCAACCATTTTGAAATATAATAATGAAAAAATTTCTGGTTCGCAAGCAATTACCGAATACTTCGCGGAATTAGATGAAAATAATAAAAATATTTTATTTGGAAATTCAGTCACTGCAAGAGCTAGAACTCGCTCTTTCATATCATGGGTGGAGCACGATATGTTTCATAATATTGTAAAGATAATTCTATACGAAAAAATTTTCAAAAATTACGACACTAATATCTCATCTCACTCTCCAGATTCTGTGCTAATTAGAGAGACAGAATCTAATTTAAAAAAATATTTACTCCATGCTCAATCCATTTTGGAAGACAATGAGTACTGCGCTGGAGATAATGTTACCATGGCTGATTTCGTTTTAGCAAGCAATATTTCCGTTCTTGATTACTTTAATCATGTTGTTTGGGGAATGAACCTTAAAAGGTTAAAACATTGGTATCTAATTATAAAATCGAGACCAAATTTTAAGAATATTCTTGGAATGAGAATTCCAGGTTTTCACTCCAGTAAGCAATATTCGTGTATAGATTTTTAAGCTTCTGATATCATAACAACAAGTCTTTGTTATCCTAAGAATTTATTCCGTAGGATCTTAGCAGAACATCTCTCACGCCTAATCGGGATTCTCGGCCTCACTACGAATTCTAAAGAATTCTTCATTCCCCGAGTAACTCGTATAATGGAAAAAGCTCATGTAGTGGGATTTTGGATTGTCCGAATGGTTTGAGAGATGGAATCTCTCAAATGATCGCAACCTATGTTGCTCTCTCGTTGGCCACGTACTAAAGCACTGAGATGACAACATCATCATTTATTAAACCTCATCGGATCACACGCCTACTGTGTAGTCTGGATTACAACGCAACAAACCAATTCTTATTTCTTTAAACATGAATCCAATTTTCTCAGAATTCCATCTTTATCAGCACCGATAACAATCTCTATAATCTTAACCTCTAAACTTTTGACACGAACCATAATAGTTGTCGGAACGCCTTCAACGCTAAACCTACTAAATAAACTCATGTTCTCTTCCTTCACTCCAATGTTCAAAAACTTTATATCATCATGATCATGCGATTTATCCTTACAAAATTCTTCATAAACCTTATTTCCAAGATTAGCGCAATGCGGACAACCATCTCTATAAAATTTAAGAACTTTTAAATGCCCTTCATCACTATTTAGCTCTTTCTCAAATTCATCTCTACCATGAATCTCAACCATTTTGTGATCCTTTTTTGCAATTTCTTGATTATCTTTTTTAATTTTATGTTTTTTCATATTTTATTAATTAAATTATTCATATAAAGACTAATAAATTAAATAAAAGCTTGGAAGCACAGAAAAAATAAAAAATCACTTTATCACACTCTTTTAATAATTTTGCCAAAAATTTGCTTCCAACCAATAACAATTCAGAATTAAAATACAGATAACATATTAAATTTCTTTGCAAAATGTACGCTAATCCTTTAGAAAGACCATTTAAAGAACGCACAACCAAGTTCGCTATACAAATGTTAGAACGATACATCACTTCTCATAAAATACATCAATTCAAAAGTCCTGAAAATATAAAAATTTTCAAAAAACTTTATAGCAAAATTATTGGTGCAATAGGTAAATTATCATTGTGTGGGGCGAAATTACTTGAGTTCTTAGGTGGTTTTGGAAAACAAGAATGCAGCAAAGAAATTTCAATGGAATATGTACAATATCTGTCTTATAGAGAAGTTGAAATCTTTGATCTTGTAAAAGCATTTTCAGAAGAAACTGATCTTAACACGGCATATAAAATAATTCTTGATATTATTGAACAATCCAAATTAACGAAAGACTTCATAACATTTAAACTCAAAAATTACAAATATAATGAGGATCATAGAAGAGTTTATAGTCAATTAGCGGAAGAAAAGAACATAACTTATGATGAATTGATGGAAAAGCAAAATCATAGCATCACGCAAAATCACAATCAAAATTTGAACAACGAACCTCAGGAATACAAAAGTGAATTCGCAGAAATGTTCGATGATCCGACAAAAATGACCAAGAAAAACATTGATGCAGCCTTTCAAAGACTTAAAGATAGGCTTGATGCAATGAATCGCGATAGAATAATAGAGGGAGAAATCAATAAGTACACTCCAGATATGGCAAAAACACCATCTGAGAGAAAAGTTGATAAAGCAGCATTTTACAGAAAAAAACATGAAGAAAGAAGAATGAATGAACAAATAGAAAAAGAGAGAAAGAAAATGACGGCTACCAGATAAAAAATTGCAACCCTAGTATTTCTATATTGTCATTCCATACTTAAGTCATTTTCATCCCAGTCTTGTAAGGACGTTGGATCCTATAAGTCATTTTCATTACATCACTCTGTTCTAATGAGATCATACGCCACTAACAGGTACGTGGCTAGGATGACAATACTCATCAATGTCATCACAGTCGAATAAAATGAGACGTGGGATCCCTTGAGGATGTAAGGAATATCCTGACAGGATCCTACGTTTAATAATAAGTATTAAACTAGGATGAAGATGGAATTTTCGAAAAAAATGAAAGCCCGGGTATGACTATTACCTGAGAAAGTCCAGTGGACTTTCGGAAAGGATTGCCTACCACTTTAGTGTATCGAATCAGCAATCAGTTAAGGGCAGCTGCCACCGATATTAATATTATAAAAGGATGACAAAAAATTCCTCTTATAATGACAATAACAATACTTACTAAATAATTATGCTTGCACATTTTTACCACTAATTATATATTATTAACAATATAAATATTAAATCAAAAAATGACTGTAATCACTCGTTTTGCTCCAAGCCCAACAGGATATTTGCATCTTGGTGGGGTGCGAACCGCATTATTCAACTACCTCTTCGCAAAACATTATGATGGAAAATTTATTCTTAGAATTGAGGATACTGATGACGCAAGATTGGTTGAAGCATCATTGAATAGTATCGTCAACGGCTTGGATTGGCTTGGAATTAAACATGATGGAAAAATTAT
>JBIKUW010000075.1:0-6369 GCA_044347385.1 Rickettsiales bacterium | reverse complement strand
CAATAGCTCTAAATCAAACTAACTTGCCTCTCTTAAAACCTATAATCAACTTCCTAAATTAATGGTGATGGTGTTTTCCGCCACCTGAACCTTCTTCTTCATCATCAAGTTCAACCAATTTTGAAATATACAATTGTCTGCCCATTTCTCTCATAACTTTCAGTTGAGCTTCCAACCACTCCTTATGAATAACCTCTTCTCTCAAGATCTCAGTTAAAATATCAGCAGTTGCATGATCTTGCATATCAGCAATCTTGCTAATCATTTTATTATATTTGTCAATAACATCATTCTCCAACTGAATTCCGCATTCCAGCATTTTTTCAACATCCTGCGTGTTATCAATCTCATTGATTGCATCAAACTTTGCTACTCCACCAATTTGCAAAATCCTACTCGCTATTCTCTCAACGTGACTTCTCTCTTCAACTGATTCTTCCAAAAACTTTTTAGATAATCTTTCAAGACCTATATGATGCAAAGTTAAACCATAAATCCAATATTGATTAATAGTTGTAAACTCGCATTGTAAAGCAGAATTCAACAACTCTGTAATCTCTTTTACATTATTTTTCATATCCTACCAAATAAATATACAACCATATTACTTCACTATTTCATTAAATCAAGATAGTAATTTTTATTTAGAAATACACACTTTGTTAAGAATTGAACTAATCATTTTTTCCTATTAATTGAACCTTTTTATAAAAATTGCTTTCTACATCAATATTATTTGGAACTCCTAAAGCATTTACACTATTTTTATGAGCATTACCAACTCCATATTCCATATATTTATTTTCCTGCGGAACTACACTCACTTTCACATCCGATATTTCCTTAGATTCAGGCATTTCACCTGACAAAATAGAACAGATCTTGGAAAAAATTTTATCTCTTTTCTCAAAATCACCTTCTAATGTAGTTTTTTTCGATTTATAATATATCGTCTTAAATTTCTTAAATTCAATATCGAAAGCTTCCTTTAAAACTTGACGTTCTGAATCATTTTTCGATTTAGCCACCTTATTAAATGATTCTTCTAATCTGTCTAAAATACTATAATCACCACCTTTAGTACAACTATAACTTTTTTTATTATTCATCTCCATAGTTTGTTATTAATATAATTAATTTGCTATCATTATATTAATAATTTCATCCTTCGTCAAACAATACAAATCTTCATTAAACTATTTTCCTATAGATTCTTCATAACTTGGAGGCATATTTAAAGACATATCCTTCCTATGAGAAGCTATATGCACATCAGCCAATTTAATATTAACAACAGCACCACATTTTTGACAATCAACATAGTCCGTTAAATCTAATTTAGAAGAGACACACATTTTATTAAAATCTGTTCCATTTTCTAAAATGTTTTTCAATAACATAAGTTGTGTTTTCTCTTCGCCAATTAACCAAGAATGATGAATTGTAATGTTTTCCTGAATTAATTCATGTATCGATTTACAATCATTGATGACTTTCTCGTTACGCGCCTTACCATTTTTATTTACTCCTTCCTTCGAAATATATGCACCATCAGCAAGGTTTTTTATTATAAATGTCTTGAATTTTTCAAGCAACTCTTTGTCATTTTTCAACCAATCCATTTTGATTTGAAAATAAAAGACTTGAAATTCATTAATAGTTTTAACATCATTCAACTTTTCCTTAAATTGTTCTTCAGACAATTGTTACAAAAACCTATACTCTGCAAACAAAGCACCTTCAGCTCCTACTAACTCCATAACTATATCAAAAACCAAAAACTTCTTTGTTTTATATTTTAAGCTCACCAACATTTCTTTTTTCAAGCGCATCATGAAAATCAAGATGAGTTCTTACTGAATCAACATTACTCTTGTCTAATAAACTCCCACATTCCTTACAACTAACGAGCTCAAATCTTCGAGGAGTCTCTTTAACTTTTTCTGTTGTTTGTAATAAACAAAACTTCCAAATATCTTTATTATTTTCACTAATACTTTCTTGCTCGTTGCGATCTTTCCTATCCATTCCCCGAGTATTCAATTTATCTTGCGCAATCGAATATTTCTCTAAAGCTTCAGTAAAAGCCTTCATGTGATTACCATCTCTGAATTCTCTACCTTCAGCAAACTTTAAAACATCTTTGCGCTCTATCAAATTCGCTAATTGCGCTTTTGTAACTACCATATTAACACCAAATAATAATTTTATAAATTTATAATATAATTTAATCTAATAATCTATCTTATTAGACAACTTTATAAATAAAAAAATCTTTTATTCTAAAAGTTTTACACATTTTTTGCAATCTTTATATTGCATCATCTGACCATCTTTTTCAAAAACTGCAGAATGCAGCAATATATCATGACTGACTGACTGACTGACTTCTTACCACTGTCTCCATTTTTGAATTCCAACTAAACTTACCTCCCCTTATATCTAGTATTATAAGCACCAAATGTAAACTCGTCCTCTGAAACATCACTATCTGAAAATTTAATTTGCCTCTTATTACTTTTAAGATTTAATTGAAAAGCGCCCTTTAAAATATCTTCACAAATATCGATAATTTCTTTATCTTCCATGAAATGATCTATAATAGTCTCTATCAACTGATTCGTAGTTCCAGATTCTAATAGTTTATTTCTAGCAAAATTGTTATAATAATTTCTCGAGCAATATCTATCAATCTTTTCAACTGCGCTCTTGCGGATGTCTCTTGTATGACTATCGAAATTGAGATAATGATCTTGCACCACTATCCTGAACTACTTCTTTAACATTGTTAAAGTTCCTGACATTTTCAAGCCTGTCTTGAAACGCTTTTTTTTGTTAAAGTCATAATAAATCATAATACTTATACTTTAATAGTATAAGTTAAATTAAACATTTTTACAAGTATTTATTAATAAATAAATTTTTACTCACCAATTAATCTACTCTCCTCAACAACTCTATTCACACTCGTAACTTTCTCACCATCAACAACTTTCAACAAAGTCACTCCCTGAGTATTTCTGCTAGAAATTCTTATATTCGCAGCAGGAATTCGAATAACTTTTCCACGATTTGTCATAATCATAATATTGTCATCCAAACCAGATGGAAGACTTGCAACCACGCCACCATTTCTATTTGAAGTCAAAATACTTATCACTCCAGAGCCGCCTCGATCCGTCACACGATATTCATATAAAGAGCTTAACTTTCCAAAACCATTTTCTGTCACTGAAAGAATTAATTGCTCGTTTTCTTTATACAAATTAAATTCTTCCTCAGTCACACCAACACAATCTTCCGCATTATAGCCAGAATTTTCACCAAAACGTCTTTCCACTGGAATTGACAAATATGCATCACGTTTTTCTTGATCATCAAATTGAACACTATTTATAATCGCACTTGAAATAACATAATCTCCTTTTGACAAACGAATTCCTCTCACACCATCAGAAACTCTACTTTTAAAAACACGAACAGCATCAACTGGGAAGCGAACTGCCTTTCCTTGATAACTCGAAATCAAAACATGATCAGTATCTTTGCACAAACAAACCTCAACTAGATAATCCTTCGCACAAGAAGATGGGCCATTTGGAATAACGCCATCCTTATCATCCATAGGCAGCGGCTCGCTTTCATCGTCATCAAAACGAATTGCAATTTTACCATTTGCATTAATATTTCTAAAATCTTCAAGAGCATTACGACGAATATTACCACGAGAAGTTATAAATATAATATTCATGTCATTCCAACTCACATCATCAGAAAGAGCGATAACTTTCTTGATTTTTGAGTCCATAGTCACTGGGAAAATATTCGTTATTGCGCGTCCACGAGAAGACGGCTCACCTTCTGGCAATTTATAAACCTTGGTTTTATAAACATATCCAGTGTCAAAGAAAAATAGAAGTTGCGCATGGGTATTGGTCGTAAATAATTGAGAAACGCTATCCTCATTTCCGATCATCTGCCCAGATTTCCCTTTCCCTCCTCTTGCTTGAATTTTATAAGCACTTAAAGGAACGCGCTTCACATAACCGGAGTTGGTAATCGTCACCACCATGTCCTCCTGCTCAATAATATCTTCAATGTCCATTTCTGAACTTCCATCTACAATTCTAGTACGTCTTGGAACATTGAAATCTTCCTTCAACTTTTTAAAATCATTTACAATCAAAGCTTCTAATTTATCTGGCTCATTTAACAAAGTGATGCATCTCAAAATCTCCTTTGCTAAACCTTCAATCTCTTCAAGAATTTTATTTTTCTCAAGTTTCGTCAAACGATGTAATCTCAAATCCAAAATAGATTTCACCTGATCTTCAGTCATACGACATTTATTATTTTCATCAATAGTATTCATGTCTCTCTCAACTACATCCGAAATTTCATTTAAAAAATGCGCATACCACTCTTCTTCCAACAAACGAGCACGCGCTTCCCCTGTATCACTAGAAGTACGAATAATTTCAATCACACGATCAATATCACCAATTGCAATCGCTAAACCAATTAAAATATGAACTTTGTCACGAAGTTTTGCTAATTCAAAATTAATCTTTCTAATCAAAACATCAACGCGAAACTCAAGAAACGCCTTGATAATTTCAATCAAGGACATTTGCTTTGGTCTCATGTTATGAATCGCAAGCATATTCACACCAAAAGATTCTTGCAATTGGGTAAATTTATATAATTTATTCAACACTACATCAGCAACTGCATCTCTCTTTAACTCAATCACAACGCGAATCCCCTCAAGAGCAGACTCATCACGAATATCATGAATTCCATCAAGTTTTTTCTCTTTAATAAGCTCAACGATCTTTTCAATCATTCGTGCTTTATTCACTTGATAAGGAATCTCTGTAATCACAATCATTTGTCTATTACCAACTCGCTCAATATTTGCTTCACCACGAATAATAATCACTCCACGTCCAGTAAGCATAGATTGTTTCACGGCATTCACACCAATAATCGTTCCGTGAGTTGGAAAATCTGGCCCTTTCACTATTTTCAACAAATCTTCGCCAGTTGCGTTTTTATTTTCTAAACAATAAACGCAAGCATCCATTATTTCACCAAAATTATAAGGTGGAATATTTGTCGCCATACCAACTGCAATACCACTTGATCCATTTACTAAAAGATTTGGAAATGCTGCTGGCAAAACAACTGGCTCCTTTCTCGCAACATTATAGGTATCTCTGAATTCAACTGTGTTTTTTTCAATATCATTCATTAAATGCTGCGTAATTTTTGCCATACGAACCTCCGTATAACGCATTGCAGCTGCAGTATCACCATCAATCGACCCAAAGTTCCCCTGCCCGTCTACCAAAGGAATATTCATCGTGAAATCCTGAGCCATTCTCACTAAAGCATCATAAATCGCGGTATCACCATGAGGGTGATATTTCTTCATCACATCACCGACAACACTCGCAGATTTATCATACGGTTTGTTGAAATCCATTCCATTCTCGTGCATTGCCATAATAATTCTTCTGTGAACTGGTTTAAAACCATCACGAACATCAGGAAGAGCACGTCCAATTATCACGCTACCAGAATAAGCTGTATAAGAACGCTCTAAGTCATAACATATGTCTATTCTCTTGTGCTGTTGGTTATTTTGATTTGACAAATCGTTCATATTTTTTAAAGAAGTAATGTTGATTAAATTGATACAATCATAGTAAAAAAATGGCCATTTGTAAAGCGAGAAATAAAAAAGTGTTTTGATAGGTGATATACATTTGTCATTCAGTATATTGATATACATGTAGAAGTAAATTGTCGTCCACGCGTCCTTAACATTGTCATTCCAGTTGAACTAAGTGAAGCGTGGGATCCCTTAAGGTGTGAGCAATGTCCTGCTGTCATTCCAGTTGCGAGCTTGACTGCAACGTGGAATCTTATCAGTCATTTTCTAAATGCATCGCTAATGGATTGATAAGATCCTACGCCACTATCAAGTACGTGGCTAGTATGACAATATAAAGACTGTTGTTTAAATGTTTTGTCATCCCAGTGCTTTAGCACACGGTATCCTTTAAGTCATTTTCATTACATCACTCTGTTATGACAAGATCCTACGGGATGAATCCCTAGGATGACACCACTTGTTTTTTTGGAAAAAAGAAATTGTCATCCCAGTCCTGTAAGGACGTGGGATCCTTTCAAGTTTTAGGAATGTTCTTGATGAATCTACGCTTCGTTAGGATGAAAAACACTATTTTTTATTACTAATTACTAGTGAGATCAACACACTCTTAAAATTCATAAGACAAAAATCTTTTGTTCATCATTCAGATTAATAATTCTTTTATATTCCTTTTGATCTATTTCTTTCAG
>JBIKUW010000007.1:0-21561 GCA_044347385.1 Rickettsiales bacterium | reverse complement strand
TCTTGCCAGCGAGTATATAATTGCAAATTTTGCAACAATGATGATTATTGAGTATTCCAATATTATCCATATTTTCTTTAGAAGTAGATTGAAATCAATAGACATACCAACTGTCATGAAAAACAGTCCTAATAATAGTCCTTTGAATGGTAAAACTACATCTTCAACGTCATGAGCATATTCTGTTTCTGCAACCATTAATCCAGCCATAAATGCTCCCAATGCCATTGATAGTTGCAGAGTCTCTGTTATGAATGCTGCTCCTAAAACTATTAATAATGTTGCGGCTATAAATAATTCATCGCTTTTTGTTCCAGCAATCATTCTGAAAAAGGGCTTTAGAAGAATTTTGCCCGATCCAAAAATAATCAATAATGCTAGTATTGCTTTTCCGAAAGCTAGAGCTATTGAGTAAACTAATTCGCTACTTTTATCTCCGGTGTTATCAAGAATTGGTAGTAATACTAATAGTGGCACAACTGCAAAGTCCTGCATTAACAATGTTCCAATTGATAGTCGGCCAACTTGAGTTGAGTTTAGAGAGCGCTCTATCAAAACTTGAATTACTATTGCGGTTGATGATAACGCTAAACCACCACCGATAATTAGTGATGGCTTGATATCAACTCCAAAGAAGTAGAAGAATATTGTTACAAATAGCGATGATGTAATAACAATTTGTAATGTGCCAAACCCAAAGACATATTTTCTCATTGACATCAATCTGTCGAGAGTAAGTTCAAGTCCTATTACGAATAAAAGAAATACAATGCCAAATTCTCCAAAGATCTCTATTCCTTTCCCAGCTGGAATTAATTCTAAACCATATTTACCTATTGCAGCTCCAGCAACAAAGTATCCAAGAACGGGGCTAATTTTTATTGAGCGAAATGTAGTAACTATTATTACTGCAGCTGTTAGAAGTGATATTACAACGAATAAGTATTGTGAGTTATCTATCATTTTATTACCTAATTAATTGTTATTAAATATATTGCTGCAGATGTTACATTAAGATTGTAGCTCAATATTGCGATTCGTGATTTGACATTGATTTTAAATTTGATGCTTTTTATCATTCTTTTGTCTCTAACGAAATTAAACCAAAATCTTTTAGGTATCCATCTTTTCCAATTGCGTTTTTATTTGTTATATCCTGTGCGAAAGTTTTAATCAAGTTGTTTTCTTCGATTTTATTTTTTTTCATATAAATGTAAATCGGGAAAGATAAACCATAGGTTTCATTTTTTATGTTTTCGAAAGTAGGTGTTACTCCATTAAATGAATGTAGGCTAGTATTTTCCATGTTATTTTGATAAATATTATATTGCACTATTCCATAACTATTTTTTTCCGAGAAGATCTTTTGTAATGCTAGTCGTGCATCGCTGCTATCGCCAAGATAAACTCCATCGGTGCGTATTCCAATACATTGTTCGCGTAGAATATTTGAATTAGTAAATTTTTCCTGCGTATATTTGTCAGATGCGCATGAATTTAATATTATTCTACTCATGAGATAGTTATATGGTGGGCTATCTGTCAGTTGGCCATAAAATTTTATTTGTTCATTAGGGAGCAATCTATTTATATCCGACCATTTGAGATTTTTATTTTGTAAGAATCCATCGAGTGTTGAGAATCTTTTAGATAAGGCCTTGAATAATATTTGTGTAGATAGACCTATGTCTTTTTTTTCCTTATGTCCTATGATTGCAAGTCCATAGTATCCAATCTTTATTTCTTGTAAATTGCTTTGTGATTTTGAAACGCAAAAATTTTTCTCATATTCATTTAATTTGCGAGTGATAACTAACGCATTTATATCGTTGTTATTGTAGCAAAACTTTATGATTCCATCAGATTCATTATTAAAAGCAGAATCAAGCTTTGTGAAACTAAGTTGTCCATAAAAATTATCTGAGAATTTGTTCATTATTGGAAGCAATATAGGATTGATTGCAACTCTAATGATTTTATTGCTTATTAGTTGTTGGTTGCGCTCTTCATTGTTTTGCATATCGATTAGAGACCCGAGTTCCTGAGCGTATGTTTCGTCAGATAGTGTATTATTTGAATTATTATCATCAGCTTTTAATGTTTGAAGAGAGAATAGTATTAATAATACTATCGTGATAGTTGAAAGTAACAATATTATTTCTGAATTAATTATAGACTCTATGCTTTTGTTGTGAGGTTTATTATTTTTTGATGATTTTTTATTATGGATGATAGTTTTATGATTCATCTTATTATTTTTGCCATCGAATACTAAATTATACTCAGAAAATTAAAATAATTAGTAAAAATAGAGCTTTTCTTTTTATAATATTATATTTAATAAAGTTAATGATTTTTGACGATATTTATAAATAAATTTGTTTTTTTTTATAAAATATTATACTATTTTAATATAAATAATTTTTTGTTAAAAGATATGGAGAATTTAGAAACAAATATTGATGAAAAAACTTCTTCTATTTACAAAAGAAGAAAATCAATTATGTCATTATTGCTTTTAGGTTTTGCAATTGGAAGCGCATTAGCTGTAAATAAATTTTTGATTATGCCTTATTATGGTGAGATTAAAAATTATATAGGTGCGCCTATTATCACTGGAGTGATATCATTTGTCTTGATCTCTATAGCTCTTTACGTTTTTATAAAGAATATTACAAAATTGAAAAGAGGTGAAAAAACAAAAGAATATGGTTTATTATCTGGTGTAACTGGTTTGCTGATATCTGTTTTAATATCTGCAATTTTATCAACTGGATTGCTGAATGGAATCCTTGATGATGAAGTGATTAATGCATTTGATTTTGCTAAAAATGGATTTGGTGAATTTGAAAAATTGTGGAATCAAGAAGATTTGTTTGGCAAAATAATTTTGTCTGTAGTTCCTTTATTATTGATTGCGATCTTAGTTATTTCAATTGCTTTGATTATTAGATGTGCTGCAAAGACTAAAGAGGATATGGGCAATGTCTATGATAAACCTTTTATAGATGAGAATGATCCGCTTAGTTTTGTAAATTCAGTTTATGAGAGATATTCATCTCTTACAGTGGATCAAGGAAATGCAATTGCAAATAAAAGTTTTGATATCTTTAAAGATAGTAATGATATAATTAATTTATCAGGATATGATTTATCGAAATGTGATTTCTCAGGTTGTGATCCTGATACTTTGAAAAGTTTGAGTAATGCTAATTTTTCTAATTCGAAGTTTAGTATTAAGTCATTGATTTCTTTGTTTCCTAATGCATTTTCGTTTATACAAGATAATGATGCAATGTGTGAGAACGAATCTGTAAAGAAAATTGTAAGTGCATTTATCAGAAGATATGGGATGGTGGTTGAAGGCTTTGAGCAACCGCAACCTATGATAGATTTAACAGCTTATCATGAAGAACAAGAAGTGCCACAAACTGTAGAAACAAAACAAAATGATCTAAGCAAAAATGCTGCTTTGGGGGCGCAGCAAATACCAAGGAATGATAAATAATGATTGGCATTAAAATATTATTTATTTTCTAAAATTTCATAGGCCATTAAGACATTTTCCATCAAACATGCGATTGTCATTGGTCCAACGCCACCAGGAACAGGAGTAATAGCGCGCGCTTTTTTTGATAGGTTATTGAAATCTACATCTCCACGTATTTTACTTTCACCGAGATCATTGATATAGCGATTTATTCCAACATCTATAATAATAGATTTTTCGTCTGAAATCATATCTTCAGCGAGTAGATTTTCGCAACCCGCTGCAACAATAATAATATCAGCATCTTTTGACAATTTTCCAAGATTTTTTGTTTTTGAATGACCTACATTTACAGTGCAATGTTCATTTAAGAGAAGTTTTGTGACTGGCCATCCAACAACATTTGAGCGCCCAATAATTAAAGCATGAAGACCAGAAAGATCTTCTTGCACAGTCTTGATGAGTTTGACACATCCTTTTGGCGTGCATGGGATAAATCTTGGGTTTCCTATATTTAGTAATCCAACGTTTTCTGGATGAAATCCATCAACATCTTTAAGTGGATTGATTGCCATGATTGCTTCTAATGTATTGAGATGTTTTGTTAGCGGCAATTGTAGTAATATTCCATGAACATTTTTGTCATTATTTAATTTTTTTATTTCTTCTAGAAGCTTTTCTTGAGTAATATTAGAGTCTAAAATCACATCAAAGGAGTTGATCCCAAGAGATTCAGCCTTCTTTTTTTTATTGCGTACATAAATTTGGCTTGCTGGGTTTTCGCCAACAAGTATAACAGCTAGAGTTGGAATTTTTCCACATGATTCTTTTATCTTTGTGATTTTTAAAGCAACTTGTTTTTCAATTTGCTCTGCAATTTTTTTTCCATCAATAATTATTGTCATAGTTTTAGTTTTTAACTTTTATATTATTTTATCATTAATGCTTGGAATTGTCATGTGTGATTTATTATAGGAAATAAATTTGTATTACAAAATCAAAAAACACTATCCTTTCGTTATAATTTTTACTATAATATTTTAGTTAAAATTTAATTAAAATGTAAATGAAATATAGCTTTATTGATGAAGCAAAGATTTTTGTTCGCGCCGGTAGTGGTGGAAATGGTTCTGGTCATTTTAGAAGAGAAAGATGCGTAGAGTTTGGTGGCCCGGATGGAGGAAATGGCGGTAAAGGTGGAGATGTTGTGATTCTTGGGGATGCAAATTTAAATACTCTGATTAGTTTTAGATATCAAAAACACTTTCATGCTCAGAACGGTGAGGGTGGTTCTGGGCAATGTAAATTTGGTGCTGCTGGCAATAGTATTACTCTAAGAGTTCCGGTTGGAACAGAAATTTATGATTCAGAAACTGATTATTTGATGGCTGAGGTTACGGAAGATAAGCAGGAGGTTATTTTGATAGAAGGTGGGCAAGGCGGTATTGGTAATATTTTTTTCAAAAGTTCTGTTAATCAAGCTCCTCGTAAAGCGATGCCGGGTTTTCCTGGGCCGGAAAAATGGATAAGGCTTGTGATGAAATTATTGGCTGATGTAGGTTTGATAGGAAAGCCGAACGCAGGAAAATCATCATTTTTGAAGATGACAACAAATAGTGATGCAAAGGTTGCTAGTTATCAATTTACGACTTTATGCCCAAATCTTGGCGTGATTGAAGTTGATAAAACCCTGCATTCTGGTTTTATTGTTGCTGATTTACCTGGGCTTATTGAAGGTGCAGCAGAGGGCAAGGGTCTTGGAATTGAGTTTTTAAAGCATGTTGAGAAGTGTCAAGTTTTAGCTCATATAATTGATATTTATGATAAAGATGTAAATCAAGCGATGGATGATTATGAGATGATTTGGAATGAGTTGGTACAATATAATGAGCTTTTATCTCAGAAGGAAGAGGTGATAGTTCTAAATAAAATTGATATGTGTTATGACAAAGATTTGATAAAACTTATGAAATCTGAATTTGAGAAGAAATTGAATAAAAAAGTTTTTCTGATTTCGACTAAAACTGGTGAGGGGATAAAGTCTTTAGTTTATTATTTAGATGAGATGATGAAGAAAAATAGGCGTACATCTGATGAGCAAAAAGCAGCAAGTAGACAGCCATACAGACCGCAAAGCAAATATAAGAGTAGATGGGAAGACTAATCAAGTTATATTTTGCCTCTTGTTTTTCTTTATTAAAAATTTAACTAATTCGAGGTCATCTTGGGTAGTGATTTTAATATTCTGTTTACACCCATGGATGTGTCCTATGATACAATCATATTGTTCAACAAACATAATCTCATCATGAGTCATTTTAGGATTTTTTTTTAAATCGTTATGGCTTGTGATACAGTTAAGAATTTTATCAAATCTAAAAGTTTGTGGGGTTTGAGTGATCAAATATTCATTTCGATCAACAGACCTAATCTGATGATTATGAATATTTTTTAATGCATCATTTATGCCGATCGCAGGGAATATTCCATCAAAATCAGAGTTTTGAATTTTGTTTATCGAATCATTGATAATTTTATCAGTTACAAGTGGTCGTGCAGAATCATGAATCATGACATATTTGCATTGATTTGGAAATTTTTGTTTAATATATAGCAAACCATTGGTTGTAGAATTTATTCTCTCATCACCGCCATAAGTTATAAAAATTTTTTCAGATTTAATTTCTTTTTTAAAAATATTTTTTATCAGTTGCTCATCTATTGGTCGTATTACGATGATAATTTTATCAATTTTTTCATTTTGTAGAAATTTTTCAACAGAAATTTTTATAATTGGTTTTCTATTAATTTTAATGTACTGTTTTGGTAGTATTCTCTCATTATTAGAATTGTTGAATCTTGTCCCATTACCAGCAGCAACTATTATTACGAAAAATCCCATGAAATTTTAATTTTATTATTATAAATATAATAAATGGATTTTTGTTTTATACAATAGTAATTGGTTAATAGCAAGATTTTACATATTGATAAAATTAAAATAAGTCAAAAGATTTTCATTAAAAATACCGATACGATATTTTATTAAATCTATAAAATCATTAGTAATTAGATTTGGTGCCTAGAGGGGGACTCGAACCCCCACATCCTTACGAACGACAGATTTTAAGTCTGTTGCGTCTACCATTCCGCCACCCAGGCATATAAAAAGTCGAATAACAATTCAAATTTTCTACCAGAAGTTTAACAGAAAATTCAGAATCGTCAAGGGATATTTTATAAAAAATATCCAAAAAGTAATAAAATTAGTAAAAAGAAGCTAAAACTGTGAATCTAGGTTCGAATCCAAGCAAGATTTCATCAGAAGTAGGCAACCTCATAACTTTGATTGACATATCATCGTAATTAACTTTTAGATATGGAGGAAGATTAGATTCACTTCCTTGTTTAGCTTTCTCAACTGAATCAGCAATCATTTTATGACTTCTAGAGGAAACTTTAACAGACAAAACATCACCAACTTTCAATCTCATTCTTGCGATATTAATTTTTTTACCATTTAATGTAAAGTGGCAATGAGAAAGTAATTGTCTGGCACAGAAAACAGATGGAGCAAAACCACAGTTATAAACAACTTTTAATGCCATTAATTCAAAGAAAGCAGTGAACGCATCAGCAAAGTTAACTTTTTTATTTTCTTTAAAAGAGCGGCATGCGTTCTTGATTAATTTTTCACTAGCCAAGTAAGATTTCTTTACAGATTGTTTGATTCTTAAATCACTACAATACCCATTTGTAAAACGATATCCATTTTTTCCGTGTTGTCCAGGAGGGAATTTTTTATTTGAATAATCTATATTAGTATATATTTGATTATCCCATCTTCTCATGGATTTCATTTTACTTTTTACAATCTTAGTCATAGATTTAGAAACCTTACCCGTTATAGAATCAAAATATTACTAGTATTATCCAATGTTTTCTGATTGCAGTCAAGGGGGAAAATTCATTTTTTAATAAAAAATAGAAGGATAAATTAATTTTACTTAAGTTATTTATTATTCAAATGATATTTTCGAAAAATAGATTGTTGTTTTGCTTAGAGAGCTAAAATATCTAAAACATTTAATTGTATTAAATTAGTATTATAAGATCTATTTTTCATTTTCTGGCTAGTAGAGCGCCGTAATGCATCTTTGTTAAGACAAAAACTGCAGTTAATACAACTACATTTACTATAATTAAATTTAAAAATCCATGTTGGTATATCATCGTGTCATGGATAACATTTGCAGCATCTTTTTCAATCGCAACAAGTTTTGCAAGTTTTCCAGCTATATAAAATCCAGAACCGTGGCTTAACATCATTAAGCTTGCAGCAGTTGATTTGATGTCTTCTGGTACATTTCTACACAGAGAATACATTCGTGGTACAATTACAACATCGGCAATTCCAAGGAAAATTAATGATAGTATTGGGAATACAATATTGACAGATCCATCGTTTGAAAAGAGGCATCCGAGATAGTTCATTGAGAAATATAGTAGTGCGCAAAACAAGCCAATAATCAGTGTACTGTGATGTTTGAAGTAAGAATATACAGATTTTTTATAGAAAATAAAGCTTGCTGATAAAATTGCTACTGAGAATATTCCAGTGATTGCTGGTGGTGGAATTTGAAAGCCAAATATATCTCTGTTAACACTTCTGAATAAGAATAGAGAGAATCCCATATCTAATTGTTTTTCAAATGATAAATATATTAGGTAGAATGGAACATATAGTAATAATGATAAAATTGATTGTTTGTCTCTTCCAGGATATTTTGTGCTTATTCTCGACAGTATAATAATTGATATACAGACGCAAATTAGAATTAGAACTTGGATGTTGTCTTTTAATATTGCTAATATTTTCCCAAACGCAAATGCAACACAAAGTAAACCAAACACGTAGAATAATTTTTTTAATTGCCCACGGAACGTGGAAATTACTTCCTCTTTCAATTGTTTCCATTCTAAAGATAGGAATAGTATTAGTCCGGCGAGCACTGATGCTGATGATATTGCAAAAACATATGCAGGATTTAGATATTTTATTACAAATCCATTTACTAAAAATCCAAGAAGTAGTGCGATAATCGTAACAACATGAAATATCCCGTTGTGATTATGCCTCTCATCTTTTGTGATCTCTTCTTGAATATAGTCGTTGATAATTACGTTTGAATTGCACCTGCAAAGTCCTAAGCCCATGCCAGCAAAAATTAATCCGAATGGAATATCAGTTCCGGTAAAGTGAAAATATGAATATCCGTATCCGAAGATTGAAATAAAGCTTCCAATCACCCAAGATATTCTGCGTGTTAATAATTTGTCACCAAAATATCCACCCAATATACTTATTATATCTCCTCCAACGACAAAATTGGTATAAACTAAAAAAGCCGTATTGTCTGTGAAGCCTAGGCCAATTACAAATATTAATACTAGAACGGAACGTAAACTATAGAAACTGTATAATTCAAGTAACTTAACTAGTAAGATTTTTTGATAATTATAAAGCATGCCCTTTTAATTTTTGAAATAAAGTTTTAATTATGTTATCAAAAAAATATTAATTTTAAATGATAAAAAATTATTTTATATTTTTTGTGTGAGTATTATTGAAATTTTTTAGAAATCCAAGAAAAAATCTTGTTTTTTGTATGACAATATTCAAGTATATGTTAATGAGGGATGAGATCATTCTTAGGAATTTTATTATGAGAATATAGTGAATAATTGATTTAAGCCACTATTGAATGTGTGGCTATGATGAATAATAGTTGATTGATGTATAATTTATTATTGGTTGTAATTCTTCATGAATGAGTAGTATTCAGATAAGAACTCTTCAAGGTTTTTCTTACCAATCATTGTGGGTTTTCCCTCTTCTCTATTGTAAATAACCTTTATATCATTCTCATTTGCGTTTAGGTTTTCATTTGCAATTTCAGGCACAATTTTTCTTAAGAAATTACAATCAGTATTGCCAGATGGGTCATTTGAGATTCCGCATATAGTGTTAAAAAACTCTCTATTATTATTAATAATAATATTTACTAGGCCATAAGGAACATAGTCGCCTTTTTTGAAGTGTAGTGACCCATCCGAGTGTAATTTTGTGTTATCCATATCCCAGTCAAGATGTTTAATGTCAATTTTGAATTTATCATTTTTTTCAAAATCATTGAGATCAAACATTGTAAATTCGAGATTCAAAACGGAGTATAGAGCTTTTTCCATAGCAAGCATTTGTGAGGTTTTTGGCTTATCTTCAGAAAGATTATTTAATTTTGCGTGATTATCAAGATTTATTTTAACATGTAGATTATCTTTTCCATCATCGACTTTATGCCTAATTTTTATTGTATTTTTTGCATTTGATTCTTGAAGTGTATTTCCAGCTTTATCATATATTTTATATCCTGTACTTTCAAAATCTACTTCTTTTATATTTTTGAATTTGGAATTCGTATTTGCGAGAATCGGTAGCTTAAGTGGAGACTCAAAAAAATCTACTTCTAATACTGGTTTGAAATCTATGTTTGTGAGTTCGTTCTTCTCGTCTTCCATTTTTATATTGCTAAGATTTTTAAAAGCGAAGTGTGTGAGCGTTATATTGCTCATTATTTCTGAATCTTCGACAAGAATTTTTGTTATGGTTTCTACCATATCAGTATTTCTTAGATTTTCCTCAGTAACTATTCTATTTTTTGGGAGATCTGTGTTATTCATGTTATTGAGGTCAGGGTTTGTGATTATTGTTTCTGGAGTCTTGTCATCAGGTGTTATTTGATTTGTCGTATTTGGAACTTTGGTAGTAGTTTCTATGTGTAGATTTTTAATTTTTACTCCAACATTGTATGGAAATCCAGTTTTAGAAATCTTGTCGTATTTAATATGAGTGCCATTTAGTCTGAAATTTTCATTTCCAGATTTAATACTTTCAACAACTAACGTCTCTAATTTTTTTGATTGTGTTAACCAAAAGCCGCAGTATCCAGAAATTCCAAGAATCAAAACTGACGCAATTGTACAGATAATTATTTTTCTACACATATATATTTTAATGGTTATAAAGCTTTGCGTATTATAACCCACAAAAATAAAAAAAACACTAATGTTCTTTATTGCTTTAGAAATAATATGATTCCCAGTGCTGAAGTTTACTGCATAACTTTGTTTACTAGGATTTTCTGTTAAGTTCTGTTAAGTGTATGTTTTAAATTTGTGTAGTAAGTTCTTTTTGAAAGTGATTTAATGTGAATTGTGAGCATGGAATTGTTTTGTCATTTGCACTTAAAATTGCTGATCTTGTCCTGCCATAAGAGGATTTTTGTATTTCTCTACTTATAGTTGGGTTTTCGACATTCTTGAATATATCTCGATCAGAAATATCGATTATTGAATTTTCCTCTTTATTAACTTTGTTATTTGGTGAAGAAATCTCACTGCAATTAGATGGGGAGATTACTTGTGTTTTCCCTAGAATGTCAAAGTTTTTTAACTTGAGCACCCCTTCTTTCATATAAATGAATCTATGTGAGTATTCTTGAATTTTTTTAAATGCTATACCATCATCGCAATAGATTTTTAAAGAGTAGTTATTATCACCAAAATGTTGAATTTTGAGTTTGAACTCGATTTCTTTACCATCTGTGTGAATATATGCTGTGATAACATTCTCTTTGATCAAAGAGAATTGTGTTTTTGGTTGCTGAATCTCAGAGTTTTTAGATGTTTGTGATTGTTCCTGTATCATTAAATTATTTTGTTTTTGTGGTATATTGGAAATTTGACTGATTGGTTGCCTTGCTTGACTTTGAATGATTTGCTTATGCGCTGCGTTTTGTGGTGCTGATTGAGTCTGTTGTTTCGATATACCAAGATATTGCGTTTTATTGTATTCTATTTCTTTAGGTGTTGTTCCAAGTCTATAATCGTTGCATTTATCAAGAAGGTTTTCTAGGTCTATTTTTAATGTATAGTCAGAATTAATTTCCTTTTTTGTTTCTTCTAGTTCTTCTTTAACTCTTTTTACTTTAGCAAGATAATTATCCATATTTTCTTTTTTATAGGAAGTTAGTATTGCGGCAGCAATATTGAATTTTGATTCTCGGATAAATTGTTTTTGAGAATTCATGACTTCATGATCGTGATTGTGCGCATCAGTTATATCTTTTAATAGTTTTTCATGGGCACCTTTATTCTTTCTAGCATTATGGATTTTTAAATCTTCTTCATATTCAGATAGGTTGAGAAATTTAATTACAAATTCCTTTATCTCGTCGTCACTTTTATTATTAAAATTGTTATTAACAAGATATTTCTTATAGAATGATATTGCGTCTTCTTTTAAAGGTGCAAGTTTAATTTCTGATCCATTGGAATCGTATAAACAATGATTTGTATTTTCTTTTGAGTATAAATCAATATAGTGCCCAAGTAGGTTTATGGTTTTTTTAATACTTTGTATTGTTTCATCATTAAGTTTTATAACTATTTTGTTACGATTATCGTTATTTGTTGTTTTAGGGATGTTGATACCTGCGATCAATCCAACCAATCTTTTAGGATTAAAAGATCTGCAATCAAAAGATATTTTGATATCGTTATTACTTCTGTCGATAGTAATAAAATTGGAGTTTCCTTCTATAATTTGAGACCAATTTGTGTACGCCATATTTTTACCTATAAAAATTTTAGTGTTTTATTTATATAATTATATTGCAATTCCAAGAGATTTCTTTAATTCTACTAATTGTGTGAAGCTATGCATTTTAAATGTTTTGCTATGAGTTTCAAACTTTATCGCTGATTTTTTACCTTTATCGTGATAATCCAGGTTTGTTTGTATTACACTATTCAAAACATTTACATCTTTCTGCTTTGCTTGAAGTGTGTTGCTTTCTGTTAATTCAATTTCTTTGACTGATGAGCTTACTGGCTGTGGTTTTCCATCCTTCATGTAATGTACATTTAGATCTTTTAATGTAAAAACATGCTCTCTGTCTCCCTCATCTTTAAATGAAAATATATTTGTTGTTGCTTCTTCTTGATCTATTGATCTGATGTAATCTCTATAATATTTTGAAAATTTTTTGGCATCATATTCATTTTCGCAGTATGCATTAATAATAATTTTATATTTTGTTCCGCCAAATAATTTTTTTTCTTCCTTTATTAAGCATCTCATATAATAATCAATAACTTTTTCTTTTGTATAGAAAGTATATTTTTTTAATTCAGACCATTTGCCAACACCAATATTCCTGAATTCTTCCCCTGGTTTTGTTTTTGAAGATGCATCTCTTGCGCCCATTTCAGCCAATTGATACCCAAAATTTGGTTGATTGGATGGCGCAATTTGTTTATTATTACCACGGAATCCATATCTTTGATTGTCTAAGCAAGGAAAATAAGGGAAAGAGCCCTTTGAAAGTATTGTTTTTTTGAGTGAGTTCTCCTTGTTAGGATCAATATATATGTCTAGAACTTTTTTATTTTCGCAATCTCGTCTAAGACTTGAAAATCTTACTTTATTAACACTATTATCGTCGATATCATATATTATTTCTTTATCGTTGAGATGTGAGTTTATTGATGAACTTGAATGTTCGGTAGATACTATTTTATTTCCTTTATATTCTGTAGTTACAGCAAAAGATGTTTTTACCTCTCCAAATTTTTGAGCAAATGATATTTTTGGTAAAATTTTTCCTGAGAAAAAACTTTTTTCCGATAAACCATTCGGAATGACTATTGATTTTAATCTCTCTTTAATAGGTTCGCCTTCATCAATACGAAAGTTTTCCTTTATATAAAGTTTATTAGTAAAGAGGACGGGTTTGCAGTTCTCATCTACTGTCCAATTTATAGACCTACTAACATATTTGTTTTCTACAAATTCACCTCTACCAAAGAATTGATGTGTTATTTCAACATGATTTTCTACTTCATTTTTCTTATCAAAATATTCTCTTTTATTTTGTCTAGGATCATAATATTGATATATTGCTGCTGGTGGTAAATTTGAAAGTATTCTTGGGTCTTTAAAATTTTGTTCAGTCAATATTCTTATATCTAGGTAGTATTCAAATAATGTAGCGAAATCGCACATGAATGGTTTTATAGATATACTTTGTTTTTTATTTACTACGTCATCAAATTCACTTCTGGTTTTATCTAATAGTTTTCGCAGTTCATCATATTTGGTATTTTGACCACGACAGTTTTTTAAATACATGTTTTCTTTATCAACTAAATTATTGAGTTGATATTCAAACATGTCTATATAATATTTCATTTTTTCAACTGTGTCTGAATTATTGAAATCTATGCTGAGATAGGTTGCATAAAGAATGCCATCGACATAATATCCACCAGGATTTAAATTATTAAGTACTGGGCGTAAGGCTGGCATTATTGAATAATTGCTTTCCTGAGAATTTATTACAAAAATTCCATCATTTATTATTACATTTGCAAGTATGTTCTGCCAATTGTATAGTGCCATATTGTTACCTACGAAGACAAGGGATAATTTATACTATCAAAAAATTATGCAAAATACAATTTTTTAATATTATATTAGTATTATTAGTTAATTTATTAATTTCGTCAAGTAAAAAATAATATTTTTATCTCATTATTTTTTTAAATATTTTATTTTCTATTGATTTAATTAATATTTTTTCTGGAATTGCGCTATGTAATTTTTAATTATTCGTGAATTGATAGATATTTGGAAGCAATATTTTGATTTTTAATTATGATTAACTAAATATTATGTTATTTTTATATTCATTTTTAATGAGAATGATGCAATTTATAGTTGTATAATTACGCATTATTTTTTAAAGGTGCTTGTATGAACAAAAATATCAATTCTGAAGTTATTGCTTATGATGATTCTTTTTTCATTTTAGAATCATGCATAGATTTGAGTGATTCTTCTAATGATTGCTATGAAGAAAGTGATGCTTGCTATGACGAAGTTTATGATTCCGAGTGTGATTGTGGATGTCTTGATAGTGATTCCTCTGATATAGCATTAATTAACATATAATTTTATCTCAAAGTAATATCTATCTAGTGTGTTCATTTGTAGGAGTTGATCCTCCGGCACTTGGTGATTTTGGTGTTATATCGACTTGCTCGACAGTTGTTCCTTTGAAGCTGTTTGATATTTTATTTAATGCAGAGTTTATTTTAGCATCATTTTTTGTTTTATAAGAACTTAATGTTGTATTTGGTGCATTTGTATTTTTTCCTGATTTTTCTAATTTATCTAATTTTGAATCAAGATTTGTTGCTCTTTTTTGTTCAGGGTTTAATAAGTTTTTTGCAGTTTGTTCTGCTTTTGCTGCGCTAAAATCTTTGTTTGATCCTGTGGTTTTATTTGTTGCAAATTGTGTAGCATCAACTATTTTATTCCATGCTGTTAATGCTAGACCTGCAGCTTGTTTTGCAAAATTCTGTGCTGCAGGTTTGATGTCGCTTGCTGCGTTTTTCATACCGTCCGAAGCTGCTCTCGACAAAAATGCAGCTGCGCCAACTGCTGGTGCAACAGCTATTCCTCCTCCGCCGGAAGCTAACCCTGCAATTGCTCCACCAACGCCAGCAACTTTTGCAACATTGTTAATTCCTACTCTCCATTTATTATTTGATTCATAGTTTTCCATTTCACTTCTTTTAGTATTTACTTGCCCCTTTATTTTTGCAAGTGAGTCTTTTGCATTCTTCCCCTCTATGTCTGTTCCGGATTTTTGAGCTATTTTTTGTAGCGATTTTTTAGATTCTTGCGTTTTTGATTCTACAATTTTTTTCCATATTTCAGTTTTTTTGCTGATTCTGTTCAATTTATCTATATCGTTTGTTTTAAAGATTTCTCTGCCAGTTTTTTCGTTAATTATATTTGCTATTCTTTCAAATTTTGATATTGGCTTTCCGCTATTTGCCTCTTCCCTTATTTGTCTTATCGTTTGGTTTGCATTTTTATGATCATTTAGTGCTTGCTGAAAACTATTTAACGTTTTTCCGTTATTTATTTTGAATAGTGGTTTATTTGGATCGTATTGCCCAAAAATTTTGCTAACTACTTTATTCTCGTGAGCTTTTTCAAAAATTTTATTTCCTTTTTCTAGTACTTTATTAACTTTATTTTGTGCTTCAAATCCCTTTTGTCCAATTTTACTACTATTAATTTTTTCTGTAATGCTGTTTCCAGAGATTTCTGATTTGATTGCTTGAGAAACCTGAGATCCAGATATTCTTTGATTAGTAGGGTGCAGTGATGCAATTTGCCTTTGAATATTTACTGGCGTTATTTCAAAAGTTCGCGATGTTCCATTTCTTATATTTTGTATTGCTATGTATTCCGGATTATCTATAATCTTGTTATTTTTATCCTTAATTTTTTCTGTGACAATTTTTTTTTCATAAGAATCGTTTTTGTTTCTTAGTGTATTCTCTAGTGTGATATCTCTTGTTTTTTTATCATAGGTGACTTTATATTCATGAGTGTCATTTTTACCTTTACCTTGTATTGATAGGGTTATTTTTTCGCCTCCGAAAATATTGCTTTTTGTATGTTTTGCATCGTAGCTTATTTTTGTTAGAGCTTCTGCTTGTCTATTAGCATAAATTTGCCTTCCTATGTATAGATAATCTCTTATTTGTTGAGGTAATCTATTTTCATATTTTGTAATGAGATCATCTTTGAGTTTCATTAGGTTGTCTAAAGCATCTAATTTCTCTCTTTGAGTTGTTTTCGTGCCAGGTATTAATATTTCTTCAGGATTTTTGTTTTGATTACCAGATTTTTCCATTTCTTTTGCTATTGTTTTTTGATTGCTTTTGACAGTGTAAAATTTTTCTATTTCTTTATTGAGTTTTGATATTTGTTTGTCTATTACAGCTAGATTCATTCTATCTGTCATCATATCGGAAATCCGAGTTTCTGCTCCGATTCTATTGTCAATTGCATTGTTTAAACGATTTCTTTGATCGTTGTCAATTTTTGCATCAATAAGATTCTTGGTACTTTGTATGTTATCAAATTTTTCTTGTGCATTTGCTTGCGCGATTAAATTTTTTTCAAATTCATTGATTGCGTTTTCAGTTTTTCTTATTGACCTGATATTTTCTCTATATTTTCTGCCTTCTTCTCCTCCTTGAATCCATTCGTTATTTATTTTTTTAGGAATTGCTAATAGAAAATTTATTTTTTTTCCCATATTTTTGATATTTTTAATATTTATTAAATATAATTATAATTTAATTTTAATTATTTTTCTATTAATGATATTTTTTCTTTCTTAAAAACAATTTTTTTGTTAAAAAACTATTGACTATGCAATTTTTTGTAGTATTATTTTGACTGTTGGGGGATTAGCTCATTTGGCTAGAGCACCTGCCTTGCACGCAGGGGGTGATCGGTTCGAGTCCGATATCCTCCACCATTCTTTAAAAGCTCTAATAGCATTTCTTGATATAATATTCTTTATAAGAAATATTTAAAACTTGAGAGTTTTTCTTTTTTAAAGTATTATTAGTTTTTGTTAGACTTTGTTGTTTGAAAAGATAGAGTGGCAGATTATTAATTTTTCTATATAATATGTTTAATATTAGTATATAAAATATAAGAGTTATTATAATTCAATGAGTTTAGGAGAGTTTTCGATAAATATTTTCTTATTAAAGGTATTTGAATATAGAGATTTTTTCATTATTCATGCAATCTCAAAGCAACTTGGAAAATCGCAATTTTTAGTAAAAAAAACTGTTGCGCAGAATTGTACAGAATTTATACAAGGTTTGGTTTATTCAATAAGATATAAAGAGAGAGAAAATAATAATTTGATTTTAGAATTTGAGTTGCATGAGAAAATTAATCTTTTAAAAATAAAACCTTGGCGATTATTTGCTATGCAATCTCTTTGTGCTTTGATTTATCAAATTGTTCATAATATAGATGATATAAGCAAAATAGTTAATTTGATTCCGCAAATTTTATTAATTTTTGTGAATAAAAATTGGTTAAAAATATATTTATATCTGGAATTTAAGATATTATTAATATATGATATTGATAATATTCTTAAAGATTGCAATAAAGTAAAACAAATTAACCTAGCATTGGGTGACAGATTGTTAGACAAAAGCGAGACGTTTTCCTTAAAAGAGGTATTCCATAGCATGGATAAATTGTGGTATGGTGTAGACAAAGATTTAATAATACCTAAAGAAAGGTCTTTTTTTTATAAAATATTAAATATAGGCAGATAGATATTTATTGATGTAAAAAATGAAAAAAATTTTTGGAACAGATGGCGTTAGATGCGTTGCAAATGGGGAATTCATGAATCCTGATTTTGTTAATAGATTGACTTTTGCAATATATAAGGTGTTATTGTTGCAATATAGGGGTACAAGCGAAAAAGTAAAAGTTATAATTGCAAAGGATACAAGGAAATCGGGATATATGATTGAGAATGCAATAGCATCATGCTTGATGGCAATGGGAGTTCAACCAATTCTTGTTGGACCCATTCCAACTCCATCAATTCCATTTTTGATAAAGTTAAGAAAAGCACATCTTGGTTTGATGATTTCAGCGTCTCACAATCCACATCAAGATAATGGGATAAAAATTTTTAATAAAGATGGTTTTAAAGTTACTGATGTCTTAGAGAAGGAGATTGAGAATATAGTTACAAATCAAGATGAATATAAATTTGATAATTTTGTGCAGTTTGCTGCCTCTCCAGAAAATATTGGTGTTTTAGGGAGAATACATAACACGAGTGAGCAATACGTGGATTTTTTAATAGAAAAGCTAAAGAAAGATCATCTTGATTGTGATTTATCTGGTATGAAAATTGTAATAGATTGTGCAAATGGCGCAGGTTATAAAACAGCAAATTTTCTTTTTAAGAAGTTGAATGCAAATGTAACGCTCATAAATAATAAGCCTGATGGAATAAATATAAATAAGGATTGCGGCGCAATGCATCCGGAAGTTATCGCAAAGAATGTGAAAGAAATGAAAGCTGATCTAGGGATATCACTTGATGGAGATGCTGATAGAATTATTGTGTGTGATGAAAGCGGCGAAATTATAGATAATGATAAAATAATGGCTGCAATAGCAATTTATTATAAAAAGCAAAATAGATTGAAGAATGATACATTGGTTACAACGATTTTATCGAATAATAGTTTAGAAATTTTACTTGAAACGCATGATATAAAATTGAAAAGAACTGCAGTAGGGGATAAATATATCAGTGAAGCAATGAGACAATACAATTTTAATTTTGGCGGAGAAAAATCAGGGCACATTATTTTTGGTGATTATTCTAAATCGGGAGATGGAGTTCTAGCTGGCGCGATTATTGCGTTAATCATGCGTGAGTTGAATAATAAGCCAAGCGAATTCTTTCAAAACATTCAGTTGTTCCCTCAAGTGATGAGGAATATAAATTATATTAAAAATGAAGCTATTGAAAAAACTATTTTTCAAAATATCAACTTTCAAAGGCAGATTAGTTTATTGGAGAAAATTTTAGGACATGGAGGTAGAATATTGGTTAGAAAGTCTGGTACAGAAAAGAAGATTAGATTAATGGCAGAAGGAGAGGACTTGACTAAGGTGAATTTAGTATTAGATAACGTAAGTAGTTTATTGAATGATTTTTTAGTTTAAAGCATTTTTGTGCGTGCACAATCTTGCTTTAAAAAATTGATTTTAATAACCATCTTATGGTTTTGTTTTATTTATTTTATCAACGTCTTTCAACCTTCCCTTTTTCGCTCCAGCTCTTTCTCTTCGACTTATTTCCTCATGCTTAGATTCTTTGCTTTGACCAAACCATCCTTTCATTGTTTCAGAAACTTTTGATGCTATGTTTGATTCACGAGTTGGCGATCCGTAGTCAACGCTACTGATATCTTCAGCCATTGTGCTGAAAAATCCGACTAAATTTGCTGTCATGTGGCTTAGTAGAATAAAACATATAAATGCAGAGAACGGAATCGGAATTCCAAAAAAATCATTTTTTGCTGATTCTAAATTAGCTTGTGACATAGCGTGAAAATTTCTTTCTTCTATAGTAAGAGTGTTTGAGAAGCTAGCCGGTAGGTCTGCATACAGAATGCAAAAATTGAAATCGGCTATAGGGCCGTGATATTGCAATGCGCAGTCTGTGCATATTCCATAACCAAAAACGTTGTTTATAAAAACGGACAAGATTCCTCCAATCATTGACAATCCACCAAATACAAATATGACATTTAATGAGTTCGTCATCAATACCTTTATCCATGCTCTAAAGATTTTAGTTGTTGATTTGAACATCAATGTGATGATAAATAATGGTGCAACGCTTATAAATATTCCAACTAGTGTCATTGAAGTAATATATGTTATAAGTGCTGTTAGCGTACCACTGAGTAATATTAGTGAGCTCTGGAACAGAAAAGCGAAAAATATCCATCCAAAAGGTCCTGCAAATAATACAGACATAATTTGTTTCCAGATCCCAGCATCTATAAATCTATCAATAATGTCGTTTATTGGTCCAAAAATGTAATTTCCAGAATTAGGATTGGATGTTGAATAATCTGCGATTGGTTTATCAGGCGCTGTTGTAATAAATGTTAGTAGTTGTCTTGGTCCGTTTACAAATATGTTTAAAAAATTATTGTTGAAAAAATCCCAACTTCCTTTTTGTAATAAAATAAATACTATTCCAAATTTAATTAATGTTCTTAATAGGTCTCCTCCATTGAATTGTGAAAGCCCCATGACTATTGATATTCCATATATTGTGATCATTAAAACAGCGCACGCCCTTACAATTGCCTGGAATTTTGTTGATGATATCATGTTGTTATAAATTGAATTTACAATGCCACCACTCCTTCTTAAGGTTACAGGGTTTTCTGGGCCATATAATATTGTCATCATTTTATCTATTGTGCGATTTATGAATCGCGTTACTGCTTTACCATTATCTCTTTTTAGCATAGTTTTGAGTTTTACTGATCCGGTGTTGTTTGTATAACCATCTGCATCACCATTGTCTTTAATTGCTAAGTATAAATAATAAGTTATGTCTTTTGATGCTGTGAGTTTATTTTTTATATCGGAATATTTGATTATTAACTTATCTAGGGATTCATTCACTTTGCCACTTTCATATAATGGTATTTCAAATGATTGTCCGTTTCCTGGTCTGATATTTAGATTTTTAGTTCCTGAGCCAGCAGGAACTATTAATCCATATAGTGATCTATTTGGACATGTTTTTGTTATTTTGATGTTTGCATTTCCGATCATATCGAATTTATTTGATTGACCTGTTCCAACTTTGATATAAATAAGTCCATTCTTTGTCGCTAATATTTGTGTGTCAAGTGGTATTTGTATGTTGCCATTTGCATCGCACCTTGCAATATTTGATTTTTGCCCACAGTTTGCATAGTCAGTGTTTATGTTACCTTGTTCATTCGCATTTGCATTTCCTATATTGGCATTTAGCATATAGAAGAATCTAGAATTTACCATTGGTATTTTGTCCATCTCAAGTTTATTTAAATCTGCTTCAGGTGATGATGGTATTATTGGTTCTACATATGACATGTTTTCCATTATAGAAACTACTTTTGAATTTATTAAATTTGTATTTCCTTTTGGTTTGCTAGATAGTGTGGATTTTTCGAAATCTTCATATTTCATTAAGTCTGGAGAGTCTGGTTTGTCAAGATAATAGAATTTATCGCACATTTTATTGATCATCATGCTATCTATATTTAGATTTCTGTTTAATGATTTTTCTATCTGTCCACTAGAAGACATGGCTTTATATCTATTTTGATAAATTCTGCACCAATAATTATGTTGCACATCTTCTGAGGTGATTCCTCCATCTACTTGTGTTTCTACAAATTTTTTATCGTCGCTTGGTAGCTCTGGAAATTCCGAATATACGTAATGATCTTTACCGTCAATTACTAATTTTTCTTCATAATCTTTAGGTGCTATAAGTATTTTGCTTGGA
>JBIKUW010000074.1:0-6459 GCA_044347385.1 Rickettsiales bacterium | reverse complement strand
AATGACAATATTATTTCTGCAGAAAATACAAAATATTATCAGTTATCAAATTTGAAAAAAACAGAAAATGTTCAGCAATTTCCACATAGTAGATTCCATAATGGAAAGCATGATGGAAAATTTCATACAAACGAAGATCAATTAGAGGAGAGTAGTGTTATGACGAAGTATAATGTTGATGTAAAGAACAGATTTCAAGCTCTTGTAAATAGAAAAAAAGATAGTTCCAACAGGTCGCTTTAAATCTAATTTGAAAGTTTACTTATTTCTCTAAAAATGTAAAATATTATTAATATTATTTAAGAATTTTACATGGCAAGAGTTTCATTTGAGAATGTTGATTTAAAGGCAAAGCCTCTTTTAATAATTTTTGATAGTCATAATTTGGTTTATAAATCTTATTTTGCGGTACCAAAGCTGCATGATAAGCACAACAGGCCTACAAATGCAATTCAAGGAACATGCAGTATTTTGATGAAATTTTTTCAAAATTACCCAGAAGCTTTATTTTGTATGACTTCTGACTCGAAAGGTGGAAATTTTCGCCATCAACTTTACCCAGAATATAAGGGTCATAGAAAAGAGATAGAGGATGACTTATTGCAGCAGATTATTTTAATATCGAAGTTTTATGAAGCCTTTGGTTTAAAAGTTTTTGGTGATCATGGGTATGAGGCGGATGATTTTGTTGCCTCATTAGTAAATAAATTTAAAGATCAGTATACAATTTTGATTGCTTCTTCTGATAAAGATCTAACTCAGTTGATTTGTGATGGAGTTTATATGGTAGATCCTACAAAAGAAATTTTAGTCGATTCAAGCGCTGTTATCGAAAAGTTTGGCGTCGAACCATCAAAAATTAGAGATTATTTAGCATTGATAGGTGATGATTCGGATAATGTTCCTGGTGCAAAATCTGTTGGGCCAAAAACCGCTTTAAAAATTTTACAATACGGAGATTTAAGTGATTTAGTTTCCAATCCAGATTTAATAAATGACAATAAATTGAGACAATTGGTTGTAAGCAATAAGGATAATATAATTCTCTCTCAGAGTCTTATAAGTTTAAAGGCTGATCTGCCAGTTGAAGCTTCTTTAGAAGAATTAACAATTGATTTTGGAAAACAAGCGCCAATTCTCTACAAACTTTTTGGAGAATATGATATAAATTCTTTGCAGCGTAGGTTAGAAAAATTTATAAAGAATAGTGACAAAGATTTGGAGAATAATATTGGTAATAGAATATTGGATGCTCAGAATTCTTATGAATCTATTGATGCGCGAACTAAAGAATTAATTTATGAGCAGGGTGTTATTTCGATTTGCATTTCAGGGGAGAAATATAAGATTTTTTTCAATAGAAAATTATATGCTATAAATGAAATTTTAGATTTAAAGGAAATTTTGGAGTCTTCTAGTATCAGGAAAATTACATATGATGCTTTAAATTTAGAGAAAAAATTAATTTCCGATGGAATCACTATAAATAGTCTATATGATTTATCGATTCTTTATTACAATTTAATTGGTGTAAAGGCAAACGATAGTTTATTGGATATTCTCTACTTTCTTGGATTGGATGAGGTTGGTAGTCATGACATTCATCAGAGTAATAAGTATATTGCATTTTATGAAGAAATCTTTAATAAGGGTATAAAGTATCTTTTTGAAAATAAGCATATTGGATTTTTTGAAGAAGATAGAAAAATATATGAGATTTTGCGTAAGATGGAATTCATTGGTGTTTTAGTTGACAAAAAAAAGCTCAGTGATTTGAGGGAATATTTTGAAAATATATTAGAGCAGATAAAAGATAAAGTTATTGATCTAACAGGATATGATTTCAATATGTTATCACCAAAGCAGACAAGCGATGTTTTATTTAACAAATTAGAGTTGCAACCAGCAAAAAAATCTAAAAATGAAGGTGTTTATAGTACGAAACAGGGTATATTAGAAGATTTGTCCGCGAGTGGCGTTGAGGTGGCAGACTATATTTTGCAATACAGAAGTATTTATAAATTGAAGTCCAGTTATTGCGATGGTTTAGCTGAGCAAATTAATATTAATACTGGCAGAATTCATACAACTTTTGCGCTAAATGGAGCAACGACTGGGAGAATTTTATCTTCAAATCCAAATTTGCAGAATATACCTACTCGAACAGAAGAGGGAAGAAAAATAAGATCGTGTTTTATTTCTAAGGAAGGATATAAGCTCGTTTCTGTTGATTATTCTCAAATCGAATTAAGAATATTATCTGCTTTAGCAAATGTTAGCAATCTAAAGTTAGCTTTTGAGAATGGGGAAGACATTCATGCATTGACTGCAAGTCAGGTATTTGGAATTCCTCTGAAAGATGTAGATAGTTTTTGGCGTTCAAAAGCAAAAGCTGTAAACTTCGGAATTATTTATGGAATTAGTGCATTTGGATTGAGTAAACAATTGAAAATTTCTACTAGTGAAGCAGATAAGATTATAAAAAATTATTTGCAATGCTATGGTGAAATAAATGAATATCTCGAAAAAACAAAAAGTTTTGCAAATCGTTTTGGATATGTGAAAACAATGTTTGGTCGTCATTGTTATTTACGAACTTCTTCTAATGTAGATAAGGGAATGAATTTTCATGAGAGAAGTTTTTTTGAAAGGGCTGCAATTAATGCACCGATACAGGGTACTGCTTCTGACGTGATAAAGAAATCAATGATTGAGGTGGATTATTTTATCAAAGATGGCGGTTTGAGAGCAGATTCTTTGTTACAAATTCATGATGAATTGATTTTCGAAGTTCATAATGATGATGTTGAATTCTTTTCTAGTAATATTGTAGAAATTATGGAAAGTGTTGGAAATAGTGTTGATCTGAAGTTAAAAGTTGATTGTGTTGTTAGTGATAGTTGGTATGAAAATTATATTGTAGGTGTTTGAAAAAATTGGTTTTAGATTGAAGTTTTATTTAAGAGTTACTAAAGAGTTACTAGAGTTGCTTAGTGTTTCAATTTCTAAAAAAGTTGAGATACCATGGTAGTATTAATTTTTTTGGTATTGTATGCGTCCAGACGAATATTCAAAAATAGCTCCAGAGCTAAAGATGGTTTATGAATCCAGACATGCATTGCATGATTCATTTGGAGATAAAGGATTAGTAGCATTAGTTGAACTTTATGTATCATTTATAAATAATTGTTCTTACTGCATAGATTTGCATATAAGTGAAGCAAAATCACTTAATGTGAATCAAAATAAAATTGATGCAGCAATGCATGATATAAATAGTGAGATTTATAGTGATCGTGAAAAAATAGCATTCCAATGGGCTAAATTAATTACAAATCTTGCCGATAAAAACTCACCTGAATATCAAAAATTTACAGAAGAACGAGCGCTTTTATCAGAGAAAATGGGTGAATTTTTTAGCAAAAAAGAAATTGTTGATCTGACAGCTATTATTTCTTTGATGAATTGTTTAAATAGAATGGCAGTTTGTATGTATGATATTGATTGTTAAGAGTTGCGTAAAGATTGATATAAGTTACAAAATTTAGAATTGAAGGTTGATTTTGTGGTTTGTGAGAATTAATTAGAATTATAATGAAATTTATAGTTGTGCTTGTAAATTTAATAAATACTAATATATGACAAATTATTATTTTATGAGATAAGGAATGAGCGAAAAAGGTTATAAATTTGAAAGTGATTTCACGCAATGTTGGAAGGAGTTTGTTGCAAGTCATGATGTTTATGAAAATATACATTATTATATTGATGAAAGTATGAAAGGAGAGATAGATACGCTTGTATTGTTTGGCAATATAAATCTATGCTTTCAAGTTAAGAATAGAAACAATGTATCCAAGAGTTTAATTTATGCTTACAATCAACATTTTAGATTTGAAAAGTTCATGATATATTGTGAAAATCGTGGCTATAATACTAAAGATTATTTATATTATGATAAAGGGCGTAAAAAGAAATTTAACAGAAAACTTGGCAAAGAGACTTGTTATGTATCGGTGATTAGATATCGTGAGACATTTTATGATTATAATAATAGATATGAGTTTAACTTATGCGATGACATAAAGAAATATTTGAAATCAGATTTGAAAGAAGAAATAAACAGGAATTATTTTTATCTATCAAGTGTAGATTTTGCGATATTGTATATGTTTGTAAAGTTAACAGTTGTTGATGATAGTGGATTATATTTTTTTAACTTTATAAAAGAATTAACATATGCGCACGATGGGAAGCATAAAGTTACAGCAGGATTTAATGAGCATAGAGTGTATATGGTGACCTCTTACATAGTGCCAGATAATAGATTTGATGATCCATTTCTCATAAATCCACATTCTCGATTGTATTTTTGGCAACAAATAGAGAAGAAAAAAAGTAAATGTTCTCAAAAATAATCGGGTATGAAGTTTGCCAATTAGATATAGAATTTTTTTCATAAAAAGAATAATGCAACTTTAAACATGACAAATGTTATTCGATTGAGGCACACAATATTTTGATTTCCAAGTGCAACAGATTAAAGCGCATATCGTGATTTAAAAAAATGAATAAGGAGAATTAGAAAAGGAAGATAAAGACCATCTCAGATATTTTAATGATCACATTGATTTGTATGGTAGAGATCATGGTTAAAAGAAACTTAATTATGAATTAGTTGAAGATATTGAGTTTGAGTCAAGAATTATAACTTCAAGTAAAATAATTAAAGAAGTTGATATATTGAAGGAAAAACATCCAGAAGAGCTAAAAGATTTAAAATTAGATATTGCGCAAAAATAATTATATCTATAGATAATTTAAGTCATATAGGAAAATCAATTTGAGATTGATTTATAGGATAAGAAGTTTTTTTCGAGAATATTTTTATTTAGAGAGGCCGGGATCGGAATTGAACCGATATATAAGGGTTTGCAGTCCTCCGCATAAGCCATTCTGCCACCCAGCCAAATAACAAAAACATTGTAATATTTTAAATATCAATGTCAAGTGATTATTTAATTTTATTTTTCATTCTTCTATTTTGACAATTTTACTTTTACTTGTCTGTCCTTTTATAATTTTCATCTTACTTTTTGGAATTTTTAAATATCCAGATAAGATTTTAATTATTGCTTGATTCGCTTTACCATTTTCTGGCACAGCGGTCGTTCTGACAGAAATAACTCTTTGATTTAATAAATCGACATAATCAGAATAGATTTTATTTTCTGAAGCTTGTGTTGTAACCTTGATAACAATTATCACGGTGCTCAATCTTAGTTTTACTCTCTACTTTTATTTTTTGTATTTCTAGTTCCACCACTTCCACCATACTCAAAGCCAGAGTTGAATGTATTTTCCGGATTGATTACTAGTTTTGTTTTAGGATTATGATTGGTTAGTAATTCCTGAGTTTCGTCATAATAAGGATTACTTTCTTGCTTAAAATATTGCTCATCCACACCGGATAATTTTAATTCTCTAGGAGGTAAAACTGCAGTCATATTTTTTTTTCAATAATAATTACTTATTAATTATAATAATTAATTACTTATTTTTTTATAAATTTGAATGACTCCTACGGGAATCGAACCCGTGTTACCACCGTGAAAGGGTGGTGTCCTAACCGCTAGACGAAGGAGCCGTAATACGATCTTTGAAAACTTTCATTTCAATTTACATTATATCTAAAAAAAATTAGATTACAAGTAGAAAAATTATTTTTTTCAAAAACTTTTTATAAAAAAATCAGTTATTACCTTACTATAATATTTTTATATTAATTGATCCATCTTTTTTTGTCAAGATTTTTATTATTTTCCGAAGTTTCTCTTTCTTTTATAAAAATCGTTAACAGCATCTTCTAAATCTTGTTCAGAAAAATCTGGCCAATTAATTTGTGTAAAGTATAACTCAGTATATGATAGTTGCCAAAGCAAGAAATTACTAATTCGTAATTCTCCACCTGTACGAATTAATATAT
This sequence comes from Rickettsiales bacterium, assembly GCA_044347385.1. GTDB lineage: Bacteria > Pseudomonadota > Alphaproteobacteria > Rickettsiales > CAIPFW01 > CAIPFW01. Next base: position 473 of record JBIKUW010000074.1, on the reverse strand, counting down.
CAGGATCAGGTATGTAATTAGATTGCATATTTTTTTTAAATACATCTTCATTCATAAAATCAATATCAATTTCATCGCACTTGGCTTTTTTTGCTATCTGTTTTGTAGCGTTTATTATCTCTTGCCTTCCACTGTAATTAAATGCTAATATCAGTGTACATCTAGGATTCTCGATTTCTGTTTTGTCTATTAAATTGTTGACTCCGTCTTGTAGTTGTTTGTCAACAATTTTCAAATCTCCGATAATTCTAAAAGATATTTTATTCTCTATTAAAAATTCCTCATACTGTATTACTGCATTTTGAAATAATTTGAATAGAAATTCAATTTCATTTTTATTACGATTGAGATTTTCAGTAGAAAATGCAAAAAGCGTAAGATATTTGATGCCATGTTTTAATATATGCTTTATTATATTTTGTATGTTCTCTAATCCTGATTGATGGCCAAATTTTGAATCTTGATTGTGGGTT
>JBIKUW010000081.1:0-6028 GCA_044347385.1 Rickettsiales bacterium | reverse complement strand
CTATTGTTTATTATCTCTAGTCTCTCATATACCATCTCTATAATTGCTTCTTGCGCCTTTATGTTGGTGCCATCTCCCCATTCTAAAGCAGGATTATTATTTACCTCGCATATTGTGAAGCTACCGTCTTCTTGAAAAAGTAAGTCTAAACCGGATATTCCTAAACCTATGCATTTTGTCGCCTTTAGAGCAAGATCTTCTGCTTCTGGAAATTTACCTGTTACATTTTTACATGAGAAATATTTAGAATTTTCGTTGTAGCTATAATTAGATTGTATTGTGTTATCAGATCTTTCTAACATATAAGTTGAGCATATTTTGTTATTTATTACTTCAACTCTCAGACTTCGACCTTTAGAATATTCAATGTATTCTTGAAATAAATATGGTAGATCGTGGTTAAGACATCCGGAAATGTCTCTTAACATATTTTTTGAGTTGCTAAGAAATATTTGTTCTCCGCGACATCCATCAAGATATTTTGTAACACATCTTTCTCGAATATCTGAATGTGGCACTATTTTTTTAAAATCTCCACTTGGCGAGCATACGGTATTTGGAACTGGTAAACCATTTTTTGCTAGTATAGAAAGTTGAATAAATTTGTCCGAAGAATTGATTATAGAATTAATCGAATCAATCATGCTTACTTGCATTAGTTCTAGGTGACGTAATAAAATTATCTCACGTTCTATGATTTTTTTGCTAATAGATGAATCTTGTTCGTAAAAAATAATTTTGGGTTTCTCAATATTTTGCCCATTAAGATCCGTGATATATAATCCTTTTTTGAAATTGTTCTGCAATGTTACTAGTAAAGATGATTTCAAAATCATTCTTAAATTCATACTCAAGTATGTCTGTTATTATTTTTAGATCTCTATCTTATAGATCAGTTTTTTTATTACATAGCAGACAAATTTTATTCATTCTTATAATTTAATAAATTATCTATATTTTTTATATTAAAAAATTTGTTGATGCAGAAGCAAAAATCGCTTCTTAAAATACTCGAGTAATTATTTAAATTGAATTAAATACTTGTATTTAAGTTAATTTCTTTTAAAATGGGAGAAAAATTTATAAAAATTAAATGTTTAGTTCGCTTATATTGAATAATTTTTTTGCCTTCATTGTTGTGCTATTTATTATAGTGATAGTACATGAATATGGGCATTATTTGCTTGCGAGGCTTTGCGGCGTTGATGTCGAAACTTTTTCTATTGGTTTTGGAAAAAAATTATTTGGATTTAGGGATAAGAGAGGGACATCGTGGCAGGTTGGGCCAATTCCTCTTGGTGGTTTTGTAAGAATTAGAGGTCAGGATGCTTCATTTGACGAAGAGGCGATTGCAAAAATTCCTAAGGATGACACTCGCAATTTTGTGAATAAGAATCCTATTCAAAAATCTTTAATTGTTCTTGCTGGGCCTGCATTTAATCTGATTTTATCAGCTATTGTGATTTTTGGTATTTTTACTTTCTATGGTATGCCAAATGTTGAACCTGTTATTTCTGAGGTTGTCTCTGAAAGTCCAGCTGCAAAGGCGAATTTAAAAGAGAATGATAGAATTTTAGAAATTAATGGTGTAAAAGTTAGTTCTGCAAGCGATATTATTGAATATTTGAATGGTAATAGCGAGAAAAATGTTGAATTGAAGATAATTTCTAACAATGAGATGAAGAATGTTGATGTTGAGTTAAATGACGATAGGAAGCTTGGTATCAAAATGTCAAATGTTGAGACTACGAAAGTGCCGATGAGTCAAGCTTTTTCTATGTCTATTGATTCTACATATAAAATTACAAAGATGTCTTTGATCGGAATAAAGCAGTTATTTTTTGGACAAAGTAAGATGCAGGACCTTGGTGGGTTGATACAAATTGCTCAATCTTCTGGTGATGCGATGCGTCATGGTTTCGAAAGCTTTTTATTTTTAATAGCTGTTCTTTCCATTAATCTTGCGATTTTGAATCTTCTTCCAATCCCTGGTTTAGATGGTGGTCATCTGATGTTTTTTATATTGGATTTACTGTGGGTTGGGAGATTTATTAAGCCAAAAGCTAGAGCATATGCTGTTGGTTGTGGTTTTATCTTTTTGATTGGATTGATGATTTTTGCTAATTTGAATGACGTTTTTAAATTGTTTAATAAATAAAATGAATAGCTTGTGTTTGTTGCGTAAAGAAGAAGGTTTTAAATGTATTAATGCGTTATTGATTTTTTTCATTATTATATTTAGTGTAGAAAATGCTTCAGCAGCTGAGGCGAAGAAATCAACAGTAAAATCTACAATCGCTGTTAAAGAGCTTGCTATTCCTAGAGTTCAGTTGATTGGTAATCGGAAAGTTACTAGCGAGATGGTTGAAAATCTTATCAGAAAAAATATTTCTTATCCGATAGATGAGAGCGTGATTGATAGGTTTTTAATTGCTTTATACAATACAAATTTATTTATGGATGTAAAAATTGATTTTGATCAGAGTCAAAATTTGCTAAAAATTCAAGTCCAAGAGAATAAAATTGTAAGAAATCTAGAGATTAAAAAGATCAAGGAAGTTAAAGATGAAGAATTGAAGGGATTTACTGAAAGCAGGAGGATGGTCGTTTTTAACGAATATAGTTTGAATCAAACAATCAGAGAGCTGCATGAATTTTACATGAATCTTGGGTATATAAATGTTGAAATCACAAAGGAGATCAAAGATGTCAGTGATGATATGGTTGATGTGATCGTTAAGGTGAACAAGCATAAAAAATTGAAAATTGAACAGATTACTTTTATAGGAAATGAGCATTTTTCGAAGGATGAACTTGTAGATTCTATATTTTTTCAGGAGAATAGTGTTTTAAAATTTTTTAGTTCAAAAACTTCTTTCAATAAAGCTGCAGAGCCGAAGAATAAAGAGCTTTTGAAAAATTTTTATTTGAATCAGGGTTATATAGACTTTAAATTATTGAATAGCAAGGTAGAGTATGATTTGAAGAAGAATCGCACGCATATAACTTTTGAAATTGATGAAGGCAGACAATATAAAATTAAGGATATTTCGTTGATTTCTGATTTTGAGATTGATGAAAAAGTCCGCAAAGAGGTTAATAAAAATATAGGGGAGATTTACAGTCAGCAGAAGATCGATATTTCAAGGAGGATTATAAAAAAATATTTAACAGAGAAGAAATTTTACTCTGACATTGTGATTGAGAACAAGAAGCTTCCAAACGATGAGGTGAATTTAATATACAAAATTAAGGAGGTTAAATCGAATTTTATAGAAAAAATAGTGATTCTCGGGAACACAAGGACGAAAGACAGTGTGATTAGGAATCAAGTTTCGCTGCATGAAGGAGATATTTTTGATGTTTCTGAAATGCAGGCTTCTTATAGAAGGATTTATAATTTAGGATTTTTTGAGACTGTTGATCTTGATTATCAAAAAGATGCGAGTAATAAGATCACTTTGACTATTACTGTGACTGAGAAAAAAACTGGTGAACTGAATTTAGGTGCTGGGTATTCAAATCTTAATGGGTTGTTTGGTAAGGTTTATTATTTGCAAAATAACCTTATGGGAACTGGAGATACTATGGATTTTGGTATTGAAAAAGGTGCGAGTAGTTTTAGATTCAAAGGATCTTATTTCAGGCAGAATGTTTTTGATAGTCTTTTAGGTGGTGGTTTTGGTATTTTTTATAGTAAAGATGACAACGATAAATTAGACTTTAAAGAATTAGAATACGGTGGAAAATTGATGACCTCAGTTCCATTATATAGGGATCTGACATTGGGTTTGCAATATTCAATAAAGTCTACTGATATACATAATGTGAGCTCGCACGCATCGCAATACATTAGGGATAATCAGGGGAAAACGATTTCCTCGACTATTTCCTACAAAGTTGCTTACGACAAACGAGACATTATAGAATATCCATTGAATGGTTATTATGTGTTGTTTTCACAGAATATTGCTGGTCTTGGAGGTGACAAACATTATGTTTCTACCGAATTGTCAACTTATTTTTATAAAACTTTGGCATATTATAATAATAGTCATGAAAATGATGATGCAATTGTGTTTCAGTTTAAAAATAATGCTGGATATTTAAAAAGTTATAGTGGCTATAATTTGAGAATCGAAGACCGTTTTTTCTTGTCAGAAGTTCGTGGATTTGAGATGATTTCTGGTATTTCTCCTAGGGATAGAGAGGGCAAAGCGATTGGTGGTGACGAATATATTTATGGTAGTGCGCAAATTGAATTTCCAATAAAATTTATGAAAGAGTTGAATCTCAAAGGCCATGTTTTTGTGGATTATGGTACTACGTTTAACGTAAATAAACTTTTCTTGGATAAGAGGCTGCATATTGATGAGCAATTAAGTAGTAATCATAAGTCACTTCGTGTTTCAACAGGCGTTGGTATCACTATGGATACTCCAATTGCACCTATTGGTATAGATTTTGGTGTTCCAATAGTTTCTAACAAATCTGATATTATCAACCATATCTACTTTTCAATTGCAAAAAGGTTTTAGAGGCTTGACATTGATGTGCAATACTTTATAATTTAAGTAATTTAAATATTTAAAATTATGTTTACTTTCAAATTTGCAGAGAAGATAAGAGCGAAATTTTTTGTGGCTTTTCTAGTTTTATTAATTAATGATGTTAAAGCTTCAGATAATTCTCAATTTGCGACTATAAATATTCAAAAAATTACCGAGTCTTGTAGTGTTTTTCAAGATATTAGAAATCAGATGAATGATCAATTTAAGAAAATGAGTCAGAAGTTTGATGAAAAGGCTCAGGGAATTGTAAAGCGTGAATCTGAATTGTCGAAAAAACAAGCTGTGATGGAAAAAGGCGCTTATAACAAAAAAATTGCTGAAGTAAATGCTCAAAAGCAACAAATACAGTCTGAGCTGGAAAAAGATAAGCAAAAAATGCAAAAAATTTATTTTGATGCAATTAGTGCTGTGAATAAGACGATGAATGATGAAATTAAGCAGTTTGCTGTGAAAAAAGGGTATAAAGCGATTTTCGAGATGTCCACTCTTGTTTATCATGATTTAAATGATATTACTCCTGATGTCGTAGGGCTTTTAAACGAAAAATTACCTTCATATAAAATAGATTTTTCTTTGGATAATAAAAATAGCAAGAGTGATGTGACTATAGGGTCAAAGGAAAATTTAGATGATGCGGTTCAAAAAGATTTGCCAAAAAATGTTGAAGAGAAAAAATAAAATTTTATGAATAACTGCTTTGTTTCAACTCCGATATACTATGTAAATAGTGATCCTCATATTGGTCATGCCTACACTAATGTGATATCGGAATGTATTGTTAATTGGGAGAAATTAAAACAAAACAAAACTTTTTTTTTGACTGGAACGGATGAGCATGGTCAAAAAGTTGAGACTAGCGCAAAAAATGCTGATAAATCACCAATAGAATTTGTAGATTATTATGCTGGGATTTTTAAGGAATTGGCTGATTCCTTAAATATTCAATATGATGATTTTATAAGAACGACAGAAGATAGGCATGCAAAAGCTGTTCAGGAATGCTGGAAGATATTGAAAAATAATGGTTTTATATATTTAGGACATTACAAAGGTTGGTACTCCGTTAGGGATGAAGCATTTTATGATGAGTCTGAGATTATTGATGGGAAGGCCCCAACTGGTGCGCCTGTTGAATGGCGCGAAGAGGAGAGTTATTTTTTTAAATTATCGGCTTTTCAGGATAAATTGTTAAATTTTTATAAGGAAAATCCAGATTTCATTATGCCTCACAGTAGAGCTAATGAAGTTATAAATTTTGTTGAGGGTGGTTTGAAAGATTTGTCTGTCTCTCGCACTAATTTTACTTGGGGGATAAAAGTTCCAGATGATGAGAGGCATGTTGTTTATGTATGGATCGATGCATTAATTAACTATATATCGGCGTTGGGCTTTCCAGATTGTTCAGTGGAAAGATATAAAGATTTCTGGGAAAATAGTAAAAAAATTCACGTTATTGG
>JBIKUW010000019.1:0-15907 GCA_044347385.1 Rickettsiales bacterium | reverse complement strand
AAAAAATGAAACTTTTTTCGCCTTCTCATCAATTCCAAAAATGGGCGAATGAATGATAGTATCAGAAATTGAAATTCTAAAATTACAAATAGTATAATTATATAAATAAAGGAAAATACTGCAGTCAATTGTTTGCTCTGTGTAGTTTTCAATTGAATCACCAAAGCTAATAATTTTAAATTGTTTTATATTTCCAGCATCGTCCTCACTCAATGGTATTTTTCCAACTTTATTATCTAGTAAAATAAAATTTTCTTGATTTTTGTGTTGATCAATAAAATATTCTGTTCCAAAAAGACCGCGCCTCAAAGTTGTGAGTTTGTATATATTATTACCAACTAACTCTGCATTTTGAAATTGAATAATCTCATTTCCAAGTAGAGCTGTATTTGTACTTCCATAAAAGTCAGAATCTTCTATTGATTCAAGTTCTCCATTCGTCATAAAAATATATAAAGTGTTTTTTGTATCGAGAATGTGATGATTTTCAACTGAAAGTGTAGATGTTTCATCATTAATTAATGTACCAAAGTTTCCTTTTTGCACAATATTGATTACTGGCTCTAATTTTCCGAAAGAATTTGTTTGACTAATAGATGTGCCCTTCCAATAAGATTCACTCCCGGAGCAAGCGAAAATTATTGATCCATTTTCTTCATTATTCAGAGGGGGGATGACCCCATATGCATAAATTGTTTTTGAAATTTTTTCACTTTGAACTTGAGATTGCTGTGATTTTGAAATTAAAAGTGAATCCCCCTGTCTAAAATAATAAAGAGTTTGATCATCAATTATTCCCTGAATTTTTATATATGTGCTATGAACGATATTTAGAATTCGAATTGTCTTATAAAGATTTGGCTGAGCTTCAATTTTAATTACATCACCAGGCTCTAAATAACTGTACCAAATTGGAATTGAAAAATCACACTGTTCAGTTTGATAGTGAGATGAATAAAGAATTGTTTGAGCAACGCAACTTGCGTAATCTGGATTCATAGAAATTGGAACATCAATTCCAAGATTATGATTGTTTTGTACTTTCATACTTATTAAAGTTTCGAGGCTAAAATTGTCCCGAGTCACACTAACATTTCTCACTTCATAATCATCAATTTGACTGATAAAATTTAAATTTACAGATGTTGGAATAGAAAGAGAATCCGTTTTGGAAATAGAAATCTGAGTTTGATTTTTATTCAAAATTATATGTTTATAAGGAACTGTTACAGTTTCAGATTGGCCGCGAGGCATAAATGTAATTTGATATTCATTCTCCTTCACATCAAAAAAATAACATTGTTGAAGAATTTTGAACACATCTATAATTGTCAGATTGTTATTAATTATAAAGCCATCAACTGACTGAAAAATATCATCCGTATTTGGATATGAAAATTCAAAATTGAAATTCTTTTTTAATTTAAGAAATAGATCGCATATGATTTTTGACAGTAAACAACGACCTAACTTTCCATTTATCCAGTGCCCATAAATCCAGAGATTTCCATCCGACCAAACACTTCTTTCCTGAGGAAATTGCGGATACGGGCGAGCATCGTAACACCAAAGAAGCATGTTCTCAACCATTTTTGAATCTTCCCACTTTCGAACCGTCGCCTCAATCGCAACTCTTTGAAGATCAAAATTTATTCCACCATTTGAATTTACAGGAAGCCCTCCTTCTGAAGATTCTGGATTATAGAAAATATTTGGCATGTTCGACGCACCATGAATTGATGGAAAACCATATTCCGTAAACCAAATTTTTTTCATCTTTGGAATCCATTGGCTTTTGATTTTATTTGTAGAGTTGATATGCTCGCTCTCCCACCAATACTGTATATTTTTCCAGGCAAATGCTGGGCTTGCATAATAAATTTTTTTATTCCTATTTCCATTTTCATAGAAATAATCATATCCTTCTCCGCTTGTCCATCCATCAATTATTTCATTTAATTTTGGCGTATATGAGTAAGATTTTATATCTGTAAGTGGAAAATAGGCATCAATTCCAATCACATCAATATTTTCTGAAGCCCAGAGTTTATCAAGGTTGTATTCACCATTAATGCTATGATATTCACTCCAATCAGCAGCATAGGTTATTATTTTTTTATTTTTTTGACTTCCTTCATTAAAAACAGTTCGAACTGAAGCTGCAAGCTCAACAAATTTATCAACGCCAGGATAAATTTTATTTTGTGAATCATCCAACTCGAAAATTGAAGTTATTCCCTTAAATTCAGAGCCAATAATCATTCCATCAATATAATTTTTTGTAAGATCGGCATAGTGAAGTATGAATTCAAAATACGAGAATGTGTTTGAAGTTGAGATTGATTCTTCATTTCCAAAAAATTTTTCCACGTCTTCAGCCTTGCCTGTTATTCTTCCACGCCATGGTTTATCGGATAAATCTAGAAACAACATTGGATATAAAATCACTTTATATCCTGATGATTTTAGTTTTTGTAAGTATCGAATTAACGATGAATCAGAAATTGTTCCGCCATAAATTGGATTTCCACTTTCATCCTTTGTAACAACACGCGCTTGCAATCTTTTTACGCCCTTAACCTTCCACTCATCTGGACTTGTAACGTAATCATGACTCTCAACCCCTGGATATATCTGACAATTTTGCAAATCGGTACTATTCGCAAACCACCCCACAACCACAGATGTATATTTTAAATTTGGTAATATTTTTTGCATTTGATTCAATGCAACAATAGCATCAGAATCAGATGATTCAGTATTATTATTGATTCTTTTCTTATTTTGATCAATGAGAGTGAATTTTCCAAATTGAGCGGTGTTTGATTTATATTGAACCACTGTATCATAGACAAATTCTCCAGAACCAGGGATGATGTTGACCCCTGAGATTTTAGATTCCACAGAATCTTCATCAATTAAATTCCTTTGAACCTCAAAAGTAAAATTTGGAACTCGATTTCCATAATCATTTATTTGAAAATTCTCAATCACTATATAAGCTAAACCTCTGTAAGCAGGCGTCTTATCAATTCCTTCAATTGATTGAATAAGAGAATCCGGCATTTGCTCCTCCGTTCCTCGATAAAGACGAAAATTGAGATTTTTTTTATCTAAAAGTTTATTATCCGCCCAAATCCTAGCGATATCATCTATAACACCTTCGCAAATTCCAATTGCAACATTTATATAATAATTATATTGAGTGTTTTCAACAGTAGATTTTGGCCTCGAAAAACCCTTTCCATAACTCTGATTTATCATTTCAGTTGTGACAATTTCCTTAATTGGCATTGACCAAATAATATTTCCAGAAACACGCATTGAACCGTAAATGATTGGAATTGTTTTACCATATGTTGATGTTTGAATTGAAAGATCATCTAAACGATAGCCAGAAATTCTTTGAGTTTTGTTCAAACCAAAAATTTTTCTGTCAAAATACGATCCAACTGAAGACCCTAAATATGATCCTGCCATTGATCCCAATGGACCTAAAACTCCTCCAACACTTGATCCCACTGAAGATAAAATTAAAGTTGTCATTCAAGAATAGTGATTATTTTTTTTAAATGTAATTAAAATTTTGAAAATGCGGAAGCAGATAATTATTGAAAGTGTTTTTATTATTTTGTCAGTGTTATAATATTAAAAAACGTTATCATTCCAGGATACTTCACAATTCGAGATGATAATAAAAACAAACTTCTTTATAAAAAATTAATCACACTTTACAAAGAATATTTACATGAAATAAAAATTTATTTACTCAATTCGTTAAATCTTCTTTTCAAAACTGCGAATTGCTCTCTAAATTGCCCTTCATCATTTCGCTTTCTCATCATGTAGGATGGATGATACATCACAAAAATACTATATTCCTTTCTGGAAAAGAAATTTTTGTATTGATAAGTTTTTGCTATCAATGGTCCAATTCTAAAGCTAGTGCTATCAAACCTCGCTCTACTTAAAATTGCAAAAGCAGAGGTGCTGCCGAAAGTTGCGATTAATTTCGGATCTAATAACTGAATATGTTTCTCCAAATATGGTAAACAATGCGCAATTTCATCATCTGTTGGCTTTCTGTTACCTTCAGGACGCCAGTTCACAACATTTGTCACATAGGTATTTGTTTTGCGAAAAAAACCTTGCTCATTTAAAAACTTATCTAAATATTTTCCAGATCTTCCACAAAATGGAATTCCTGTTTCATCTTCATTTTCACCAGGAGCTTCACCAATTACTAACAATTCGCAATTTTGATTTCCATCACTAAAAACGCAATTAATTGCATTTTTGGCAATTTCTAAAAATTTATCTTGCTCCATTAATTTTTTCAGCTCATCCAATGTTTTGCAAGCAGCAATCTCTAAATAAAATGGATGATTTTTATAATTCAGCATTTTTTAACTATATGTATAATTATCTATTATTTTATATAACATATTTAATATTTTCATTCCAGATAGAAAAAACATTTTATTTAGAATTTGCCAATCAATATCGATCCTATCAAATTTTTGAACTTGTCATCCCGATGTTCTTAATATTGTCATTCTAATTCGCAGAGCTTGGAAACGAGAAAGCCCCTTCTTAAATGTAACGGACATTTGAGAGATTCCATCTCTCAAACCCTTCGGGCAATCCAAAAGCCCACTCCAGGAGACTGATTACTATTCAACAACTAAAGTTGTTGGTAATCCCTTGCGTAAGTCCAGTGGACTTCCTCATCCATCATTCGAGTTACTCGGGTCCCATAAAATAGGTCGAAGAGAATGGGGCGACATACGAGTTACTCGGGAAATGAAGAATTTCTTTAGAATTCGTAGTGAGGCCGAGAATCCCTTCAGCCTTTTCCAAATGCATTCCTAATGATTGATGAGATCCTATGCATTCCTCTGCGTGGCTTTGCCACCGAGTAAGCTCAGATGTCGTCACATTAAGAAGTGACTCTTTCGCTTTCATGATAGGATAACAACATTATTTCTATACATCATCAATTCTTACAAAATCCCACATCCCTTCATAACTACGATAATGATAATGCTTTCCTAAAACAATTCATGGAATATTTCATGTTTGATAAAGATTCAAGAGTTAGCGATACTTCCGCATCAATAATCATATCTTCATTTGCTTTATCTCCTTTAGCTAAATTGCTGCAAGGGCATGAACCACCTTTCATTTTCATGGAAGACATAGCTTTCTCAGCATTCGATTTTGTTGCTTGCTCTAACAAATCAAGAGCCATAAATCTAATTCCAATATTCATCCCATCATCATTTATGATATTTTTTAAGATTCCGGGCATGCAACATCCTTCGCACATACATTTTTCTGTTTTTAGAATTTCAGACCTTACTTTAGTGTCTATATTTTCATTCTTCGAAATAAACGCACGGAATTTACTATAATTTCTACCATATTCATCATCTTCTTTTTCCTTTCCACCGCATCTATTGCCGCAGCATCCATTGCCTCCTGAGATTTTTTTTACCGCTTTATCAAACAAAGTATTTCCTTCTTTCATGAAATTTTCATACCAGTCTCCGATTTTATCTTTCTCTCTAAATATGCTTTGCGCACCAACCAAAGCTTTCCCAGTATGCATATGAACCAGAAAACCTGCAATAAAAATTCCAAACATCAAAACGCAGATCAATGCAATACTTCTTGGATCTTCATGTCCATATTTATTAATTGAAGTTTGAATCTGAGTTAAAGCATGATATATAACCGTGGATGCAATTGAAAGACCAATCTTAATGAAAAAACTCTTTGTTTTAGTTTTTTGAGGGACAATTTGAAGTTGTGATCTTAAATAATCTACTGCTGGATAGAAAGTTTTTAATTTTTTGATTTCAAGATCATTTCCATCCTTGAACCATGGATTTTTTATTGAATCTCTTTTTAACCATGATATTTCTCTTTCGATATCTTTACTCATCATTTTGATATGTGTCTCCAATTCTTTTTGTTTTTTCGGAGAGACAAAAATTCCTCGAAGATTTTTTAAAATTTCAACTTCATTCTGCGTTCCTTTATGCCACAAAATATGTTCAAATATACCTTTATCTTTTGGATATTCTTGAGTGTTAATTTTTAATGATTGAATTGGAAATAAAGCAAATCTTGTTTTCAATTCTTCTATATCAAACGTATGCTTTGCGTCTTTCTGCATTATAGATAAGGGTTCTGATTTATTATCAAAATCTGGAAATATTCTTTTTATAGCTTGCTGCTCTATATCTTTTTTAGAATCATACCTTCCAACAAACAATTTCTTTGCAATAAAATCTATTAAAGCAAATCCCAAAATTAAACATAAGCAATCCACTATACATATTGTTAAAAATGCATCTGTATTTGTAAAAATATCCAAATTTTTATTGAATAAATCTATTCCAACATCAAGTTTATAATTTAAATTTAGTAATTTAAAAATTTGCGGCATTGCAAGTCTTGCTCCTGCGAATGGAATTGCACAAATCGCTGACGATAATAGAACAAAAGATAAATATTTAAATTTTGCTAAAAGTGAAATTTGCGTTTCGCTTTTTTCTTGAAAAAATAAATCTCCAAAAACTGAGTTCGTTGAAATATTATGATGAAAATGAACAAATGTGACAAAAGTCCATAGTATTGCGAGACTAATTGCAATCGCTTCTGGTGATGAGGTTTTGAAATCAATCGTCGTAACAATTGTGATGATAATTGGCCACATCAATGTTTTGATTAGATCTCCCAATAAAGATGCACCAAATATTTTTCCTTCGTTCGCTCCACTTTCATTTTTATCAATATATTTTTTTTTATAAAGCGAAAGAATAGTTTTGAATGCAAAAAAAATCAATGAACTCACAACAGTCGCAAGAAACCAATAATTCCAGCCATTAATGAGGGTTACTTGCTCATTTAAAATTTTAAAATCTTCAACAAGACTATTTTTACCAATGTTTTTAGTCAGAAAAATCAATTCTATGGATAAAACTGTCGATAATATCGAAAATGCGAATAATAACGAGAAAAATGAAAGATGATTATTTCGCCTTATAAATTCAGAGAATTCTAATTTCTCTTTCCATTTTTTGTATAATATAAATATTGCAAATACCACAGCATATGTCAACAGCAAAGCCAATAATGCAATGACAGGATAATGCTTGCTTACAGAAGACACATAATACCTATATTATAACATATGGTGCAATATTAACTGAAAATTAATTTTTTGTAAAGAAGTTTATTTTTATTATAAGAAAATGACAAAAAAGAAATGTCATCCGATACTCTTCAACAACACAACATATTTCTTGAAAAATAATTTACGCTTTGACAAAATAATTTTCATATGTTAAATTTTTAATATGTATTTATTTATAAAATTTAAGTGATATTGAGTAATGAAGAAATATTATTTGTTTCAACATATTTTCTAGAGGAAGTATACAAACTTCAGTACAAGACTTACGATGGCGAGATAAATAATATTCTAAAAAAAGCAAATGATGATGATATTAATTCTATTAAACCATATCTTAATGTAGATGATCGTTTAATCTTAGATGATCTTTTTAACAAAGCTCAAAACGAAAAGTTAGAAGATGATATTTCAGAATATCAGACCAAAAAGAGGAAAAAAAGAAAAGATTTCAACAAATTTCTGTGCAATTATCAAAATGGAGAATGCAATAAGAAAGTCAAATCTGGTCAAATTTCTGAAATACAAAATACTGATGATATCGTTAAAATTGTGATTAAGGATTCACAAGAGTTAGTAAATAAAAAATGCATAAATGATGAATCGCATTTAAATGAACTTATATCCTCAGATACTTCAACACCAGAATTTACAAATTCATCAGGTAAATACACTCCAGATGCTGAAAATTTTATCATAGAAAAAGATATTTCTTATAAAGCAAATATTGCTGCAAAAAAAACTGAATTACTTGGTGCAATGATGAATATAATTCAAATGTATTGTAATGATAATAATTCTTCTAACAATAGTGAATTACCTAACAATACTCTTTCTGATTTGAAAAATTTAAATGTTACTTCCATGATTGAAAATTTAACAGAAAATCAGATCAATGATGGAAGCGCAAGTACAATTCTGTTACAAAGAATTACTGAAGAGCTACAAAAGAAATATCGCGCTAAATAATTTGATCAATATCCAGCATCTATCAAATAATCAGCTAATTTTTCAACAGTATTTGCAGCTTGTCCTGGTTGAATGTTTTCATTATAAATACCAATAAGGACAGCTTGTTTTGTTTTAACACATACACATCCAGCACTACCTTTTTTTCCATAAATTGATCTCTCATCTGCCCTCAATACAAGATATTTGACGCCATTAAGGAAAATTCCTTTTGCACGTATTCCAGATGGATCTTGAAATGCTGCTACAAGAATTTTTCCATCTTGTTGAGATACAGTGAAGCCAGAAGATATCGCCCAAATTGAACCATCAAGTCCAATAATTGCTGCTTGTGTTAAATTTTTAGTTCCAACTAGATTGTTGTCTACATAAGCTTGCCATCCTGACATAAAAAACCTTCATTAAATTAAATAGTTTAATGTTAGCTTTGAATTTATAGAGTTGGAAGCTTGAAACATGTTTTTATATTAATGTTCTGATAGGATCCTAGGCTCTTAAGAAGTATATGGCTAGTATGACAATTTAGAATTGCTGTCATTACAGTATTTTTAACTTGTCATTCCAGTTGCAAACCTGATCACAACGTGGAAACTAGAGAGAAACGGAAGTTCGCGGACATTTGAGAGATTCCATCTCTCAAACCATTCAGGCAATGCAAAAGCCCAATCCAAGGAACTGATTACTATTCAACAACTAAAGTTGTTGGTAATCCCTTGCGTAATCCTCATCCATTGTACGAGTTACTCGGCGAAGGATGAGTCTGAGAATCTTTTAAGTCATTTTCTATTACCTCACTCTGTTTTGACAAGATACCACGCCACTCTGCGCCTGTGATGACAATACTTTCCGAATTCATTGTTAAAGTTTTTGTCATTCCAGTGTTATTAGTATTGTCATTCCAACTCGCAGAGCGTGGAATCCCTTCAGCGCTTTCCGAATACAATTCCTAATTCCTGATAAGACCCTACGCATTTCATGCTAGGATGACAATACTTTTTAAATTCCCAATTCCTTTTGAAATCCACATCCTTTTGAGACTAGAACGAAAGACATTTGTCATTCTACAAAAATTAAAAATATTATTTGATAATAGCGTTTTCTATGATTGGTTATTTTCATAACTATAAAGCAGCTTTCTTCACAGCTTCAAACCCACCAACTCCAAAAACTATCATTCCATTTTCAAAAATCCATGCTGGCAACTCATCAACTTTCATTCTCTTCGCAACATCAATAGATTCCATAACAATTTTCTCTGTCTCTTCACTATCAGCAATTTCACGTACCTTATCTAAATTCAAATTCAAATGATCAATTACATCTTCAATCTTTTGCAAATTCAAATCACTCTTCTCAATTCTAAAAACAGACAAATAATAAGAGATGTACTTACTAGGATCAACTTTATAAACTGCATACCCATATCTCGCAATGATTGCAGAAAATTTTGTCTGAGTAACTATCTGACGAAAATAAAAATGAGCTTTCAACGAATCAGGATATTCACTAATCTTTTCAAGCATTGGGCCAGCTAAATCAAAATCACTAAAAAGCATCAAAATTTTCATATTATTTGATTCCGCTCCAAGCTGTGGTAATTTATCATCAAACAAAACCTTACTATAAACTGCAATCGCATTATTAATTCTGTTAGATTTATCCTGACCAATAAATTTTTCATAATAAGTACTTGTGACTGCATCCAACAATTCCTCAGGATGAGTGCGAATATAATTCTCAACTACAGAATCAACCTCTTCTTTTGTCATTGTCGTTACAACTCTCTCGACATCATCGTTCTTTACACGTTTTGCAATTTTTATAGCAACCATCGGCGTAACTAGAAGCAAGGTCAAAAGAATAATTGGCTTCCAGATTGAGGTTTGCCTTCTTTCATTATTATTACTCATGTAGATAAAAAATTAAATAAAATCGATTTTCAAAATTTGAATAATAAATTGATTACAACAATTTTTAACGAAAATCAACAAAAAACTTGAGATTAATTTTTTGTTCAGTAAAATATACTATAGTAAATAAAAATTAAAATTTATAAAGAATTTAATATAAATTAATATGGAGCCAAAACAATTAACCGCTGATCAAATAATTGGAATGCAAACTACTAAACGTATTAGATTAGCAACTGCTGCAAAAGAAAATGAGATTTATAAAAATAACTATTCTCAAGAAGATCTCGAATATTTGAATGCAAAAACTTACCAAATGTTACTCAGTGCACCGATACGAAAAAGCCTTTTATTCAAAAACAAAGATAAAAAAAATATCACAAATTTTAACAAAACTCTAAGTCCAAAAATCATTGGTATGATTACGAATAAAAGTCTAGATAATCACATTAAAAATCAAGAACAATTTTATAGAGAAAATAATCTCACAAATTTTATATTTGATGGAACAATAAAAACAGCAGGAGTTGTAATCACAAAGGACGATACCACTCGAAGAATAAATGCTGCCGATGCGGAATATGAGCGAGAATTGGATGAAATGAATAAAGAAAATAATGAACAGTCACCACAACCATCATCTAGTAAAAGATTATCAACAAGTTCAGTTAATTCAACTGATTCAACTGTAGAGCCAAAATCACCAATAAGAAGTAGAGCTCCTTCTATATCTGATTCAGAAACAGATGAAGAAGAATCTACAACAAAAATTAATGATCTTATAAGAACGCCAGATGATTTGAAAAGAAAACCTTCTAGATCAATATCATCCAGCCCACCGTTATCACCACCATCCACATCTTTTAATTACACCACACCACCTTACACACCTTCACCACTATCTCAGCCACCAGAAAAAAAACCCAGACTCGATACTTCTAAAATTTCTACACCTACAACAACAAAACCTAAATCAACTTATCCTTCTACAACCCCAAAACCAGGAATAAACCCCTCTGCTATGTCCGAAGCAACAGCAGCTGCAGGAAAAATTTTAAGTGCAAGAAACTCATCTTGGTCAACCGCACAATCAAGATCCATTACACCAAAAAATGATGATGAAGATGAAGATGAAATAGAACCAAATATTCTATATGAGGCGAATAGAATTACGGAAAATATTGTAAATAATATAGACGGTATTTTTATTTCTACTCAAGGCAATTACTTTGATCCATCTCCTTCGACACCAGCTCCTGGAGGCCCAGGCACAACCACCTCTCCAAAACCTTTAGATCCAAAAGATTTATACCCAATCTTTCAATTTTCAAAATATGAGGGAAGAACTGATCCACTCAATCCCACAAAAAAACCAAGGGAAATAAATTACATGTTTAAGAGAGAAGGAAACGTTCAAATAGACATGAATGCAAAGAGCGCAAAGGAATTTGAAAAAAGTATTGATAAACTATCATTTGAGAAAACAAATGAAGCATTTATTCTTAACATAAAGCTGAAGGATAAAATTAAAGACAATTCGGCTTCCATGACAAAAATGTTAAATGAATTCAGCACACTAGCAAAAAAATACGGTATATCAACCAACTTTAACTACATAACTGGCACTCTAACAATTGAATTCTCAAGCAAAAAAATGATTGCGGAAGTTCTTGATGATCTAAAAAATAATTCAAGAAAAAAAGATAGTAAAGGAATTGACACAAATGAATTTGAAAAAGAAAAATTCAAAAATTTATTCAACAATCTATCAAGAAAATTTATTGCAAATGAGCAAGTACAAAATTTTTTAAAACAAGAGGAAGAAAAAATAAAAACTACCTTGAATCAAAAACTTGCACAAGAATTAAATACCGATCCAACAAAACCACAAGGTTTGTTAAAAACAATCATAGATTCTTTCACAAAACATGCTTCAAGAAATTTCTTAACTCTACAACAACAAAAAAACCTTGCACTGGATGCCAAAAATAGAATTGAGAATAATTACAAAAGAGAATTTGGAATTCTTAAAGAAATTTCAAAATTGTCTTTACTCAGAAATATCATGGTAAATGGTTCTGGTCCTAGAGGAACAAATTTTGATAGTATCACAAAGGAAACGATAATTGAAAGCATTGCAGATAGTATTTTTAACAGATTCAACAAAATGCTTGAACCAATTGCAAAAAATGGCATGGATTTAAATGCATCTAAACTGAAAGATTTCATTCGTGGGCAACTTGAGTCTCATAATAATTCTTCAATAGATCCACTCATTGCTTATGCAAATGAAAAAGTTCCACAAGAAGCGTTGCAAGACATTAAAGCTACGATCATTAAAGAGATTGACAATAAAATTGAAGAACAAAAAAAAGAATTGACAAAAAATTTGGCTGAAAGAGCTGCAATCCCTAGCCAAATAGAGCAAATAATACAGGCACAACTTCAGCTTGTATCTAGAAGCGGTGTGCCTACTCAACGTATGTAATATAGTGCTACTTGCAGTCCAAACTTATATTGCAATTCATATTATAATTAAAAATCTATTGACAAAACTAGATTTTTGTATAAAATAGTCACAAAAATTGAACTATCTTAAATATGAAAAGAACATTCCAACCAAGCAAATTAGTAAGAAAAAGACGTCATGGATTCTTATCTAGAATGTCAACTCCTGGTGGACGCAACGTATTAAAAAGAAGAAGAGCTGCTGGAAGAAAAGTACTCTGTGCGTAATGTACAATTTCATAACAACTGCTCGCCCTTCTTATTTCTCACGACATAACGATATTGTTTTTTTCTTAGGGGAGAATTTTACCCTAAAAATTAAATCTTTATTGGAAAAAGACAGCGATCTCGAAAAACCTATTGTTAGCTTTGTTATTAACAGAAAAGTTGGCAATGCAGTTGTTAGAAATAAGTTAAAACGTAGATTAAAAGTAATTTTTAATCAATTATCTCAATCTATCCTTCATAAAAATTTTTGCTATATATTAGTAGCGAAACCTAATATCAAAACACTATCTTTTTCTGAATTGTCACAAACTCTTCAAGATAACACAGAACAACTCCTAAATCATAAAAGATTTGTGAATCATTTAAAACAAAAAGTTGATGTGTAAGAACATTATCTTACTACTTAAAAATGTAAAACGTTCGATGATTATTGTCGCATGCCTTTTTAGCATCACTTATTGTATTAAGCCCACTTCTATTATCTAATTCACTTAAAATATAATTAAAATCATCCCCTAAATAAGTCAATGTCTTGCCATTTTTGGCTTTATATTCTCTTATTTTACGAACATTTTTATCTTGAGCATACGAAATATCATTTGAACCACCAGCCATAAAAACCTCTTTTTTAAATTAAACATATCTTTCAATAAAAAATAATATTGAAATTCTTAATTGGTAAACAAAAAATTAATAAATAAATTTTATTTGGATAATCCGACTTTAGAATATGATTTATAGATTATATTCTTGTATATTTTTATTTATCGATTATATAATAATTATTATTATAAAAAAGATCTGCGCTTCCGCTCAAGTATAATTCAGAAGTGTAATATTATATTGTTTTAAAAATATACATTTACATTACTAATTTTTGTTGAAATCCCGATCTTCCACAAAATGACAACATTGATTACTCGTGAAAGGATAGTAGAAAATCCTGTAACCTCTTTCCAATGCATTCCTAATGCCAGACACATGATCCATCACCTACTCCGTTGGTCTGCAGGATGATAACTATATCAATGTCATTCCAGTGTGTTGACAAATAGGTGGAAAATTAAATTTTCATCCCAGTCGAACTTTAGTTAGGCGCGACCAACGAGGGAGCGACATATTAAATAAGACTTGTCATCCCAGTCTTGTAAGGAAGTGCGATCTATTCAGATCTCTTTCAGAATGCATTCCTAATTTCTACTGATATCCATACGCCACTAACAAGTACTTGGCTAGGATGACAAAAACTTGACGAGATCCATACGTCACTTCGTGAACAGTATTGCAAAGACTTTAATGCAAAATGACAATAAAATTTCTATTGAATAAAATAAATAAACAGATATAAATTAATATTAATAAAATAATATAAAAATGCATGATTAACACGTTTGACATTCTAAATTTTTACCTATCACAAAATGATAAAAATTCTTTAAATTGTGAGGATTCTCAAATTTCTATCAACCAATATATCTCTTCAATACTAGATTTTATAATTCATGTATTCAAACCAAAAATAATTATCGAACTTGGAACTCTTTATGGAAAATCTGCAATTTCAATGGCACAATCTAATCCAGATGCTCAAATTCATACGATTGAGAATAATGAAAAACACTATAACATTGCAAAAAAAAATATCTTGAATCACAATTTATCTAATCGAATCACACTGCATCTTGGGGATTGCATGGAAATTTTAGCAACTGATAAAATACAAAATCTCTCTCCTGATATGATTTTTATAGACGCGAATAAGGCAAGATATTTGGATTATCTTTCGTGGGCGAAAGAATTTTTAAACAAAAATGGAATCATTGTCGCTGATAATATTTTTGTACATAAAGTTATAGAAAAATACAAAAATCCAAATAACAATATTCATAAAAATATGGAAATTTTCCTTGAAAGAGTGCAGAATAAAGATCTTTTCAACACCTTGATTATTCCATATGAGCGAGATGGAATATCAATATCGATTAAAAAGTAATTTGATTTACTTAATTTGTTATTGATATTAATTATAATTTAATTATTTAATTGATTAAGTAAATTTATGAAAGAAATATATCACGTGTTTGGAAAACTTCTCTTTAGAGGATTTATATATTTATCTTTCTATGTTTATATCATTAGTATTTTTCATCATGATGTTGCGCGCAATAAGGGAAGGTATGAGCTATGGATTTCTTAATGCATTCATAAACCCTGAATTAATACAAGCGATACAAAATAGCAAGGCAGCATTCGCATTTTCATTTGCAGCTCTAATTTATTTATCATGTTTGCATTTCATTAAACCATCAATAATATGCTTTTACATGATGGCTCTTGATGGTGGATATTTCAAAAATGAATCAAGAAATAGACCTCATATACTCACTGTTGCAATAAAAAATGACCCGGAATTGGAAGATAAAATTTTATCCACACATTACAACTCGGAAGATTTAAAAGATCATCTAGAAAACAGAATTTCTAGAATCAATCCATTCAACAGTATTTTATTACCACAGCATTCTGAGAAATCAATAATTGGATGCATTGGATATATTATCAATCGAGCTATTCTCTTCACTATAGCGACTCTCTCGATAATAGATTTAATTCAAACCTTCCAAGGCAATACTAATATTCTAGGTTTTCACACTCTCCCTAAATTTTTAACTCAATCGAATGAAGTCCTCGCTTTCACAACTCTTCTAATTATTGCTGCATCGATATTATTATTGGCAAATACAATTGCAGACATGATCAATATTAATAAAATATATATTAAAAATGATTTGAAAAATCCAGCAAGACATTTGGATGACTACATTACATTTGAGATTGAAAAAATGATAGGTTTAGAAATGCGTTATTATTAACAAAAATTTAGATATTAATTCAGAATTTAGAGAAGAAATACCCTCTATTTTCTGAGAAGTATCATAAACTTTTATAAATACAGCTCCATAGTACTGTATAATTAACTATTTAATATATTATCAAGTAAATTTTTATTTATTTCTAAAAAGCCACTATTCGTTGAGTTAATCAGATTTTTAATTTGAGTTTCAAACTTACTTTGATATTTTATTGCAAT
>JBIKUW010000082.1:0-5964 GCA_044347385.1 Rickettsiales bacterium | reverse complement strand
AACATCTTGAAATTTCAAAAACGAAGTGTCAGCAAGAACATCATTACTAATGAAGAAACAAATATGGGTCTTCTCACTGCAACTATCAACATCATTCACAACAAAAGGATTGAACTTCACCAAAAAATCGATAAATTTTTGATTTCCATCAATTTTCTTGATATCATCAAAATTTACATATAATCCTGAATTATA
Organism: Rickettsiales bacterium; assembly: GCA_044347385.1. Lineage (GTDB taxonomy): Bacteria > Pseudomonadota > Alphaproteobacteria > Rickettsiales > CAIPFW01 > CAIPFW01. The sequence continues at coordinate 5,769 of JBIKUW010000082.1, read as the reverse complement.
TTTCTCAATAATACTTTCAATCTTCATTATATTATCAGCATTTCCATCCAAATCTTTGTTAATATCTATAAATAAGTTATCTTGATTATTATCTTTAAAATTTAGATGCAATAAAAAACTATTACCAAAATAATGCAGTTTATCTAGAAGATTGTTGTTAAAATTCAAAAAACCAAACTTTACATCACTCTGCAATTCAATCAAATCACTCACTCTTCCACGATCATTAGCATCAATATCGAATACAATAAACGATATATTTGGAATGAATTTTAAAAGATTATTTACTCTTTTTAAATAATTTTTTGTTGAAAACACAAACTGATTGCTTTCTTTATTCTTCTCAACAGAAATATTGAAAACCTTGTTATTTTTCAAGGCATAATCATAATTTCCACTTACAAAAAAAAAGTTTAATAGCACACTTATAACAAGCAATGCAAAAAGAATTCCAAAGCCAAAAACTAGCCCTTTATTCTCTGCCAGACTCATAGATTACCTAATAATACTTTCAGGATCAATTGTTTTCCCCTTATTTCGCACAGTAAAATACAGAACATTTTGATCATTGGACACACTTCCAATCACTTGCCCAGCTTTCACTTCACGATTTAATGCAGTTTTTACATCTCCATTATACGAATAAGATGCTATTAAACCGTTATCATGTTTTACAATTACAGTTTTTCTTGAAGCGCCTTCACCATCAACATAAATAATTTTCCCACTCCCAGCAGAAACTATATTATGATCAGTAACTCTAAAAGTCATTCCATCATCAAGTTCACCATCACTCGACTTTCCATATTTACTCAAAACTGCGCCCTGTGTTGGACGCTTAATACAGCAAGCCTCATTTGTTGCTGGTTTTTTGACGTCTTTCTTCTCAGCAACACTTATATCCTTCTTCACGACCTCCTTAGGTTTTTCAACAACTTTATTTGCGCTCCTCTTTATATTCGCAATTTCATTCTGCTTTGCATTACTCTGAACCTTATTATTTACAACTGTATTATTTGCAACCTCTTTTTTAGCAGCTGGCTGCAATAAGGACTGTTCATCTATTTTTATCTCTTGATTTTGCAAGGCTTTATTCTCACCAAAAAGATTGTCCCAATCAACATTTTTGGTATCAGAAGCGCCAGCATTCGGATTTTCTATATGATCAAGATCAAAATTCACACCGTCATCACTACTACTCACACCGCCTGTACTTTCACTAGCATATGGATCTAGAACATTTTGCCTTGAATTAGCAACGGTAGGATTATTTAATTCATCCTCAAAAGTGTAATTTCCGTTTAGATCTCTAGTTTTTATTTCAGGATATCCATTTCGATTCGTGGAAACCTTAGCATTCTGTATTAATTGATAATTTTTCACTCCTTCGATATCTGCTGGCTCTTGAAGGCAGCCACTTAAAGATAAAATAGATAAAACAAAAAAACCTTGAACAAAACTCTTCATAACAAAAAATTATCTTATAAAAAATAAAACTTTAATCAATTATAGCAAATCTTTTTATAAAGGATAGAAAATTTTTTTACTTTTAAAATCCACTCATCAACATTGTGCGAAAAATGCAATATTTTAAATTTTAACTATTTGTCATTGACAATAAGAATTACTAAACTAACATGTAAAAAATTTATCTATCAGTGATTAAAATGGCTTACCAATCTGAATTCAATAATTACCATATTCTAATCATTGTCTTTCTAAGCATTCTTGCAATAATTGCAATTGTCTTTGCAATTCTTGCATCTAAAGCCACAGATCTTGACAAAATACGCGAAAAGCATGATAAGTAAATAAATAAAAAAGTAATCAAAAATCTTAAAAAATACATCGGAAATGAAAACGATATATCGTTTTCAGAACTCAAAATACGTAGATTTAAGGGATTAACCTCTTCTATTAAAGCAGAATTCAAAATCATCAACAACGAAACTGAAGTAAAATTCAACATTCCTAATCAAAGAGAATATCAAGAATATTTGCGCTCAGAATCAGATAAGAATACAAAAGATGATTCGGAAAATAAAGCAATTCTAATCACTGGACCAAATCAATGTGGAAAAACAAAATCTGTCCAAGATTTTTCGCATTCCTTGAGTGGTAGTACCATATACATCAAAATCGATGCAAATGATTTTTGTCATGAGGGGGACACTCAGATCATAGATGACATGGTAACAAAAATTAAAAAATTAATTTCTATACAATATAAAAATCAAAAAGTAAATTTTGTTCTTTTTATCGATGAAATAGACAAAAAGTCACACAAAAAGATGAGAGTCTTTACAACATAGATCTAGGTGAATTTAAGCAAAAGATTTTTGACAAACACTTCGATAACAAAGAAGATCAAAATCCATTACACCACAATTACTTATTCTTTGCAGCAAATAATCCAAAAAATTTTCAAAAAGAATCAATACCAGATGTAGGAACTTCAGAATTGAACACATTTTTATCGAGAGTTCAGCATTTTGATTTTCCATTGATCACTGCAAAAATTGCAATGGAATTTGCAAGCTCAATAACAATTGGTATAAATAAAAATACAATAATAAATCAAGTTCAAACATATTTAGAAAATAAAGTTAACAACTTTATTGAAAAATACAATACCATTGTTAATATCAAAGAATGCGTCAAATGCATTGCAAATATAAACGACATAGATGTAGAAAATAAAAAAAATATATTTGGAGAAAAGAAATCAAAGAAAGATTACTTAAAGAAATTATCTTCAAATCAGATATCAAAATATATAATAGATATATATAATGGTGAAAGATTGGATAGAGTCGCGCAAGAAGTGACAAACACCATTGATCAAATTTTAAAACATTCCGAAACAATTAATAAAAATAATGACTATGTAAAAGAGCGCCAAGGAAGATATGGCGAAGATAAAGAAGACACACAAAATAAAATAAATGAATAAGAAAGACTAAAAACTGAAATTGAAGAATTGTATACATCTATTCCAGAATTACTTTCAGAACACATTAAAGAGAAGTTCAACGATTTTACATGTAGGGAAATAGAAAATGAGTGCAAAAAGATAGAAAAGGAGATCAGCACGCCTGCAAATAATATTAAACTAAATGCACTAAATAAAGAAAAAGTTGTTTACATAAAATAGTACATTATATCTCATCATTCAACTAATGATTGATAAGATACCACGTCCTTACAGGGCTAGGATGACAAAACATTAATGTCATTCCAAACAGATATTTTATTACCTGACGTGGAAACGAGAGAAAAACAGAGGTTCCGACATTCGAGTTACTAGGCGAAGAATGAGGTCAAGAATCTCGTTAGCTCTAAGAAATATTCTACTAAGATCCTACGCTTCACTAGGATGATAATATGAGACTGCGTTTGCCATTCCAGTTGAACGAAATGAAACGTGGAAACGAACAAGTCCCTTAATGCGACGATATTGTGAGTTAGACTAGTGAATGAAATGAACGCTAGAAAGCTTGCGTCAAACGAGAGAGGAACAGAGGTTCCGACATTTGAGAGATTCTATCTCTCAAACCCTTCAGGCAATCCAAAATCCCACTCCAAGGAACTGATTACTATTCAACAACTAAAGTTTGTTGGTAATCCCTTGCGTAAGTACAATAGAATTCCTCATCCATCATTCGAGTTACTCAAAAGAAGAATGAGCTGAGAATCCTCTGAAGAACTTGTCATTCCAGTGTCACGGCACGTGGAATCTTGTGAGGCATTAGGAATGCTCTGTATGGACCTATGCCCCTATCATGTACGAAATCTAGAATGAAAAGACTTTGAGGATAACAAATCTCATTGAATCTAATACCCAATTACCCCAACAAAAATCTCTTTTTCTCCTCGTCACTTTTATCAACTACGCTTACAAATCCTTCGCCTTCGTTTTTAATAAAACTAGCGCCATTAATTGTAATATCAATTACTTTATTGTCAGCAGAAACAACACCTAATGTTTTTTTCTCAGATAAATTAGCAGAACAAGTATAGTATCCTTCGAATTTTTTAATTTTTCCACTACTTCCAACAGCTCTTCCATCATCAAGAACAACAGATAAAGGTTTGCAATCAGTAATCATATTGAAGTAATTTTTTACATATTGAGAATTATATTTCTTTTTAACTGCTTCTCTCTCTGAACTACTTAATGAATTCCAAAATTTACCACCATTATCTTTTAAAACTTTTATAAAAAACACATTATAGTTCATTAAATTTAGCACTTCTGCTTCGATCTTTTGCTCTTTGGAATTTGAGTCTCCAGAACCATTCACAATTTGTACAAGATTATTTATTTTATCTACAATTGGATCTGCAGCAAAAGCACTACCTCCAAAAAACAAAATTCCAATCAAACAAAATGCAGTAAAATATTTTTTCATAACTATCCTAAACAATTAACATCATTAAATACTAAATCTGTCTCAACATCTCGTAAATTTTTATACACAAGCTCGTCATACTTCCTACTTTTGTACAAAATTTTCTTATTTGGCAACAGAAGAATAGATTGATCAATTATATACGCTATATAGTTTAAAGGAAAGTGAAGAAAGAATATCGGATTTGTTATATAATCCAAAGTTGTCTGAACAGCATATTCCCTTTGGTAATATTGATTAACAATTGGCACAATAATGTAGTGGCCTGGCTTACTTTTTCTCACTGTGCAATCAAATGTCATCGTTGTAGAATAGTTCTTATACTTCCTACCAGCAACATCTATAAGGCCCAATGCACCAAAAGTAGTATTTATAAGAAATCTTTTTGCGGTTAGCCTCATCTTTTCTTTATCATGACGCAACATATGAACAAGATAATTTCTAGGCTCTAAAAGATTTTTATTAAAATTTCTATAACCCTTTAACACAGGTTTTGGCACCCACGCATCAATAAAAAACATAAAGGGCAATATTGTATTTCTAAATAAAAATAGGTTTAAACTTAGAACTTGCTTATTATATCTTTCGTATGGATCTAACTTTTTGAAATCATATTTATTATTTGCGCTATCTATTTCTGCAAATATTCCACCCATACCACCATCTGAATCATCTCTCACATAAACTCTATCCTCCATTGGTATGCTTAAATAAGACTCTTTGCTTTCAGAACTTGAATCAGAACTAGAATCACCACCACCAAAAAGTTCATTTACTAACTGAGTATCCGGATCCTTACTTTCTTCTTTCTTTTCAGAACCTGGGTTTAAAGCTGAAGTACCAAATAAATCATCAACTAATTGAGCATCAGCATCTTTCTTCACCTCTACTTTTCTTACATCTGAATTCTTATTCTCATTTATATTCTTATTAGAATTAGTAGTACCGAACAACTCATTTACCAATTGCGCATCATTATCAGAACAAATCGCATCATTTAAAGAAAATATTGCTAATAAAATAGCTATATATCTAAAAAACATTATTTATTTAAATTCAAAATTTTTAACACTTTAAACTAAAAAGCCCATTATTTCAATATATTCCTAAAAGTTCGTTTATATTAATTATTTACCATTCATCGATGTTTCGTAATTGTAATAGAATTTGAAAAAGAGAAATTGTCATTTCAGTATTTTTATATTGTCATCCCATACTACAAAGCGAAATAGTCGCTTATTGAAACGAACAAGTCGCTCAATGCGACGATATTGTGAGTTAGACTAGTGAATGAAATGAACGCTAAAAAGCTTGCGTCAAACGAGAGAGTCCCTTCTTAAATGGGACAACATTCGAG
>JBIKUW010000073.1:0-6529 GCA_044347385.1 Rickettsiales bacterium | reverse complement strand
TGTTTGATTGGGATGACAATTTTTATTCCTTATATCTCAAAAGATCCAGCGCCTACTCCGCGTTTGGGATGACAATATTTTATTCTTTTAAAATGGTCTCATTCTTCGCCCTATATTGTATCTTTAATGGGATTTACCGCTTATTTATATTTTTGAAAATAAAGCAAATGGGTTATGATGCAACGCATAGCATACATAACCCATATAACCATAAATCTTCTTCTAGACATCAATTAATAGATGCATCGTCATTAGCATCAATACCATTGCCGACAATCGTGTATTGTGACTAAGCATCTATTATCAGATAGTATAAGTCATAACATACACTATCATGGATACTATAAAAATTATACAATCCCCCAATAAATATAACTCTATCTTATCCCAAGATTATAATAAATTATACATTCAATCATTAGCAAGCAGGAAACAATATAAATTGTATTTATTTTGTTTTTATTTATATGATGGTATCGCGTAATATGATATAGAAAAATATTTAAAAAACAGAAAATCGTCCAAGATGACAAAACATCGTCTAGCACTTATAATGCCATTGTCATATATTATAAAATATAAACATAGATGAAAATTAGCGTTCTAGGTTCTGGTCCTCTAGGGATTGGATTGTCAATAAATTTTTCAAAAAATGATTCAATTGATCAAGTTTTAATTTATTCAAGGAAGAGTGAAATAATTTCTCAAATAAATCATGATCATCGTTGTATTTTTGATGATATAGAATTGTCTAGCAAGATTTGCGCTACAGGTGACTTGTTTTTTGCAATTGATTCTTCAGATATTATTTTTATAACAGTGAATTCGAGTGGGCTTTTAAATTTTTTATTAGAGATTACTGCTTTAAAGGGGAATTTTGATTTATCAAAAAAATTTTTTATTATTTGTACCAAAGGTATTGATAGGGAAGGATTTTTTTCTGATATAGCGAAGAAAATTTTGGGAACAGATGGAATTGCGTTTTTATTTGGGCCAAGTTTTGCTCATGAAATAGCCTGTGGTGAAAGGACTTTTGTGAATTTAATATATCATGATTTGGATTATGCTTCCAATATTATTAATCAAATTGTTTGTAATGAAACAAATGTAAAACTATTTCCAATTATTGATTATATTGGTGCACAAGTTTGTTCTGTGATGAAGAATATTTGTGCAATATATCTAGGAATGGCAAAGGGCTTCGGAATTAAAAATGATCGTATAGCTGTGATGTTTAAATTTTTTGTTGATGAAATGTTAAAGGTGATTAATTTTTATAAAGGAGATGAGAAAACAATCTTTGAATTTTGTGGAATCGGTGATTTGTTTTTAACATGCACTTCTTTTGAATCAAGGAATTGTAATTTTGGATATCAAGTTGGTTTAACGAAAAATGTTGATCTAGCATATCAAGCATGTAATAACTATTATCCTGAGGGTTATTATAGTTTAAAAAATCTCATAGAGATGAACAAGAAAAGTAATTTAAAATTAACAATTTGTGAGAAGATTTACAAGGTTTTATTTATAGATAAATGTTTGCATGAAAACAAAGATATCTTTGAACTTTAGCAGAAATTAGCAAGTTGGTTTTGTTTTTAACTCTTGATAAATTAATCATGCAATATAATATAATTAATTTATTATTAAAAGATATATAATGTTTAGAAAAGGTATTCTCTTTAAAAGAGAGGGCGATCATAAAGGCGCTCTTATGACTGGCGGACAATCAAAATTTGAGAAAAAGAAAAATGTTTTACAGAATTCCATGGAATATCTTGTTAGCATTTTTGGGTTATTAGGTAGATCTAGGAAATTGAAAAAGTCTAAAAGTTTGCCAAATATTATAAATGAAAGTAGATCAATTGTTACTATTATGAGAGGAAATTTTGCAAATGGCAATGCAATTAAAAGACCTCTGAGTGATAGTGATGTCTATAATAATGATTTGAAGTCTAAAATCTTTATAAAGGATGGTGATTATGATGATTTTAGGAAAGGAATAGAAGACTTAAATCTTGATTCAGCTTCAAAGTTAACGAATGATTTGATAAGTGATATTAGTAGTAAAAATTTTGGTTCAACCACAAATGGACCTAGTAATAGAGATTTAATTTTGAAATTCCGCGATTTACAAATGCATGTTAAGAATAAGGACGAAATTAAAATAGATAATGAAGCCTTTACACTTCCTATTATTCATAGTGTAAATACTGGTATGAAGATTATTGAAAATGCTTTTGAAAATGTCAAAAATATAAAGTTTAATGACGATAGATTTATTATTCCAGCTAATAAGAATGTGATATCAGATTTTGAAAATTTAAAAAGCCCGATTTTCAATGATTTAAAAAAAATTTCTTACGTTTTGGGTTCCGTAGAATATCCAATTTCTATAACATATAGTGGTGAGAATGTTGAATTGGGTAGTAGTAAAAAATTTTATCGAAATCAAATAAAATATTTTGATCAATTTAGAGATGGAATCAAAATTGAAAATGATAGCGTAGTTATTAAAAAATCTGTGATTCAGGACATAATAAGGCATAGAAAAAATGATATTGATCTGAATATAGCGTTATTTCGTAAGAAAATTGATAACAAAGAGGATGTGACTGAAATTTCTAATAGAATAAAAAAATTTATAGTTGATTACAAGCAGATTGTTGAAAATTTTAGTCCAAAAGCGAGTTCGTCAGTTCAAGAAAAGGCAAATTATCGAAATCAACTGGAGACTTTTAAAGATTTAAGAAAAGTTGAGAGTGTTTTGGATAAAGCCTACAGTGGTGCAAGATTTACGAATAGTGACAAATCTGTATTGAATGAATATTTGAGAAATGTTCAAGAAGCTGGTAAGAGGAATTTTGGGATATAGGTGTTATTTAAAACTAAGTTTTTATCAGAACATTCCTAATGACTCAAAGGATCCCACGTCTCATTTTATTCGACTGGGATGACAAGGCCTTAAGTCTGGTATGACACTAGAGCTTTTGTCATCCTAGTTTAATGCTTGTCATTAAACGTAGGATCTCATTAGGAATTAATAATCTGCAAAAAAATTACAACTTTTAATAGTTCATTGACTAATCCATTAAAGGTTATAATATGTATGGTAAATAGATAAATTTATTATTTAATAACATTTGTTATTTATAATTTATATAATAATAGTTGTTTTTATATTATTATCATTCATATGAGATATGTTTTATTTAAATTATTTTTTCTACTCAATCTTGCAGTGTGTAGTAAGTTGTATGCTACAAGCAAGAATAATTTAGAGTATAAAAAAGGAAATACATATCTAATTAAAGTTGAGAATAATGATATTCAGAGTCAGCTTTTCGATCAGTTAAAATCGCAGATTGAGAATAGTAATGTAAAAGATAGTGATTCAGAAGAAAATAAAGAAACAAACAAGGAATCTCAAAGTGATTTTCAAAATTTTTTCTCAAACCAAGGTAATAATTTAAATAACGATAGTTCTGGGAATAGAAGTGGTGATTTGAATGAGATTCATCAAGATTCAAATAGTAGTGCAATTGATAATATTAATATCGATGATTTATCAAAAAAGATAGATCAGGATATAGAGAATAAAAATCTTCATAGAAATGAAGATGTGATTCCAAATATTTCGGAGAATTTGTATAATACTACAAATGAATTGAATTCAGAAGATAAAGATAATAAATCTGAGAATAAAATTGAGAACACAATTCCAACGATAGATTCTTTGAATAAAGAAAATAAGGATTCAAACGTGGATTTGAAAAAGGATAGTAAAGATCAGATTAAGATTCCAGAAATTTTTAATTTAGACACAACTCCTGAGAAAGAGAAGATTGATGGAAATAAATTAGAGGAAAATTTTGGGGAGAAGGAAAAAAATGATGAGATTCCGAGTTCAAAAATTATCCGATCTCCTTTTTCTGAGGATGGAAAGAAGAACTCGGATGATGTGAAGATTGAGGATAGAAAAATGGAGGATGATAAGGCAGATGAAAAAAAGCGGGAGAATGAAAAGAGAGAAGCAGATCTTTTAGCTTTGTTGAACGAAAATCAAAACAAGGTTCTTGAGCAAGATGCACAGGATGAGATAAAATCGAGGCAGGAGGAGAAAGAAAAAGTATCAGAAAGTAAGTCTTTTACTGATAAAATAAAAGATATCTTTGGTGGCAGTAAAAAAGAGGAGGAGAAAAAAACTTCTGCAATTGATAATGAAAAAAAGGAGAATAAAGAAGTTATAGAGAAAAAACCAGATGTGGATAAAAGTGAAAGTAAGAATGAAGTTCTCAAAACGGAAGAAAAGCAAGCTCCAAAAAAGCAGATTATAAAAAAAACTAAGCCTATTTTAAAGCCAGAGATTCAAGATGTTTTTGATATAGAGAGTGAAAGATTTAATAGTGAGTATGAGTATAAGGTTTATGAGTACAATAAACGACCGAATAATTTAAATAATTATAAGGTGGTGGCGAACGTTCCTGAATTTTTGGAAAAAGCTCATGATACAATGGGTAATGGTCATATTAGTAGGATTTATTCGCAAGATGATTACATTCATACTTTATTTAGAGCTATAAATGATGAGCAGATAGGGGCAATTGATAGAATTTTCCAAATTTTGAAATCCGGGAATGTGAGTAGGAAAGATGGCGAGACACCATTAATTTATGCAGTGAAAAATAAAAAATATCGTTCAGTTGAGTATTTATTGATGAGGGGTGCTGATAAGGAAGTGAAAAATGGTTGGGGAGAAAGCGCTCTGAATGTTGCAAAGAGAAATAATGATTATGAGATGGTAAAAATATTGAATCAGAGTTGAGATTTTTAATTTGAATTGTTATCCCGGTTCGAAGGATGTGGGCTCCTCGTTTTGTTAAGAACATAGGATCTTATCAAGTTTTTGTCATCCTAGCATGAAATGCGCAGGATCTCAGCAGAACATTCCTAATGACTTAAGGGGTCCAACGTGCTAAAGCACTGGGATGATAAGTTAGAAAGCACTGAAATAACAATGTCGAAAACTCAAATACACGATTTATATTCCAGTTTTTCCATCATAATTTTTGGATATTTCTTCATTAGGAGTATGATTGTTATAATTTATACAATTTTTCGGTAATATCTCGTTCAATTTTACTGGATTTTCTACACCGCAAAAATCTTTTAAGTATCATGAGCAATCGTTTCCGTGACCGGAAGAGTTAGAAGAAGATGAGCTTGAGCTTCCATTTGTGCTATCCATAATTTTCAATAAAAACTTAATATGAAGATAATATTACCTAAATGGTATATTTGGCAAGCAAATAATTCTGATTCTTCTTAAGATTTAGCATAATCTTCCAACAACCTCTTTTTTTCCAAGAATTTCCATTATTTTTACAATTGAATATGAATTTAAAGTGCCGGTCAACACAGAGCGTAAAAATTTCATCACATCAGATTTTTTCAAAGTTTTATATTGATCGCAGATACTTTTTATTCCATTTTCTATGCTATCGTGATTCCAATTTTCATTTTCAATTTCTTGAAATTCAGATAAAACATCCTGAGTGAACTGATATTTATTTTCAATTCCAATTTTAGAAAACAATTCTTTGTTAAAATTTTCTATTTCCTCAGGATTTGGAATTTTCTCCTTCCAATCATGAAAATAAAAATATGATTGTTGAAAAATTTCTTTCAAAGTGTCAGCTCTTTTCACGACCTCATTCAAAGATTTTTCAATCGCGTGAGCAACATTTTTTGGCAGATTATGATAATGATGAAAGTGATAGTTCTCATTGATTAAACGCATAAATTCCGTGTGATCCTGTTCAGCTAACTCTCTCAAATAGTGACTATTTATATTTTTCAATTTTTTCATATCGAAACAAGCTGGGCTGCTATGCAAACCTCCGATTCCAAATTCTTTTACTGCTTCATCCAAAGACATTATTTCTTTGCTAGCTGTCCAACCGAGATTCATTAAATAATTTACAAGAGCAGGAGCAAGAAAGCCTTCATTTTTATAATCCAAAAGATCAACAGCATGCTTTCTTTTCGACATTTTAGTTCCATCTTCGGAATTGATTAATGGCAGATGAGCGTAGGTCGGTTCCTTCCATCCCATCAATTTATAAATCATCAATTGTTTTGCCGTGTTGGTATGATGGTCATTTCCACGAATAACATGAGTAACTCCAGCATCATTATCATCCACAACAACGGCAAACATATAAGTTGGGACACCATCAGAACGAAGAATGATAAAATCATCAAGATTATCTCTATGATATGTTGCATCCCCAAAAATCAAATCATGAAATTCTATTTTTTCAAAAGATTCTGAGTTTAAACGAATTGCTGGCTTGATATCGCTTGGAATATCTTTGCGATGTTTGCATTTCCCACTATATTTATACCCGAACCCTGCTTTTTTCCTTTCTTCATCTAATTCGTTTTTTGTGCAATAGCAGTAGTATGCATCTCCTTTATCCAACAAATTTTTTGCAACTTCCTGATGTCTATATAAATTTTCTGATTG
>JBIKUW010000006.1:0-21944 GCA_044347385.1 Rickettsiales bacterium | reverse complement strand
ATTCAAGGTATCGGGAATACTCTTCGAGTTTCTATAACTCCAAAAATGAATGAATCAAGATCTAAGGAAGTTTTGATTTGCAAACAAATTCTTCAATCTGTTGGTGTGAGGCAGTTTAAACCAAAGACAACTTCTTGTCCTGGTTGTGGAAGGACAGATTCAAGTTTTTTTAGAGAATTAGCAGAAAGGACAGATAAATTTATTCAGGAAAATTTAGAAATATGGTGTAAGAAATATAATAATGAGGAGATTCGAGGATTGAAAGTTGCTGTGATGGGATGTTTGGTGAATGGTCCAGGTGAAAGCAAGCATGTTGATGTTGGGATAAGCCTTCCAGGTTTTCGTGAAAGCGCTACAGCTCTTGTTTTCATTGATGGTGAAAAACATAAAGTTCTGAGAGCTGAAAACCTAGAAAATAATCAAAATATTGTGAATGATTTTTTCCAAATCATCCAAGAATATGTTGAGAATAGATATAAATAGAGTTACATTGGTTTGTTTGCTGGCGATACAGATGCATCAGTACCTTCTAGATTTTTAGTGAGTTTTCTCATTAATGCACTTCTTGCGACTGTGCTTTCACCGTCTTCAAAGCTGATTTCCCAAGTTAGAAAATATTCATCGTCTCTTTTAATTTTAGTATCAATGTCTATATATGGTGAATATTCAGAATTGCTTTTAATATTGTTTAGAAGTTCATTGATTTTGTTTTTTTGATCCGGTTTTTCGTTTGGTTTGTTGAGTTGAACTCGAATGTATTTTGTTGCCATTTTATTTCCATGATTAGTTAAATTACAAATCAATGTTAACTAATCATTTTAATAGTTGTAAGCAAGAAACTTTTGTTTTTATTTTATTTTTAAATGTTGGTCAATTTCTACTTCTTCATCAGTTGTGTGATGCTCTTCTAGACATGAATGCATGATTGTTCCATATTTTCTAAAAATATTGAGAATTTCTTTTGATTTATCATCTTGGAATTCTGCTTTGAAAGAATAATTATGTCCAAAGAATTGAAATTTTTGCTCAACTACGATTTTTAAATCTTCTTTTACTTCTCGAATAGCATTTTCAATACTGCTTTTTATATATTTATAATCGTGATGTTCGCCCTTTGGTGTGAAGGCTACTTTGAATTCAAATTTATATAACGTCATCTATTTACCTTAACTAATTTTCTTATACTTAGTTAATTTATCAATAAATATATGATGTCGGAAGCAAGAATTTAATTAATATTAACTTTTTATCAGTTTTGCCATAATTTATATTTTTGTGAAAATTCTTCATGCATAGTTTGTTCATTTTGCGTTATTTGACAGAGATTATGTCTTATAGGGCGAGTTGGTAATTTTTCAGCGATGAGTCTCGACTTTTTCCTTTCCATAGAGAAATTCAGAGCAGATTGATCGTTAATAACCATTTTTCTATAAACGCAAGCTAGAAGTTTCGAGTCAAGAAGTGCCCCATGGAATGTCCTTTCTGCTAGATCAACATTAAACCTTTTGCACAATGCATCGAGAGAGGCGGATGCGCCAGGAAATTTGGACTTTGCTATTCTTAATGTATCCTCAACATCATTTGTTAATTGAGGCATTCCCAGCAATTTTAGCTCATGATTAAGGAATTTTATATCAAAGGGTGCATTATGAGCAATTAAAATTGTATCTTTTATGAACTCCATCAATTGCTCAGCTATATGTGAGAAAAGAGGGGCATTTCTTACCTTTTCATTTGTAATTCCATGAATTCTTGTAGCTTCTATTGGTATTAAACGCTGTGGATTTATGTAATGATGAAATGTTGTGTCTAATATGATGCCATTGAGCATTTGTATTGCTCCAATTTCAACTATTTTATCTCCGTTATCTGCAGAAAGTCCTGTAGTTTCGGTATCTATGAAAGTTAAAATTCGATTCATGAAGTCCAATAAAATTTTAATTTAATTATAACAAAGATTTTTTAATTGACAAAGTTCTTTCCATAATATTAAATATTAAAAATTTTTTTTTGGGTTTTTATATGGTTGAACAACATAATTTCCAGGATGCAGAATTAGAGAATGACTTATTGAATTTTGATGACGAAGATGCTGAATTTGAGAATGAAGTAGATAATATGATATTTGCTATGAGAACTTGTGGTGAATTTTACAGCTATCCAAAATTGATGGAAATGTCAAAAAAATACAATTCTATTAATGATGAAGGAAAAAAATCAGAATATTTAGAGTCTATTCCTAAAGATTTGAATCCTGAGTTGGAAAAGAGTTTGGGTTTTAAGCCAAGTGTTGAAATTTTAGAAATGCTATTTAAATGGTTAAGCGTTCTAGATCAAGATTTCTTAGTTGGTGTTGCAAATTTAGTGAAGGATGAAAAGACTGCTCTTTTATTTGAAGGAATGGTTTATATGGGCCTTTCTTTTGATGAAGAAGAGTTGAGTGAATAGTTTATAATATCTATTTTACATAATTGTGTGACGTTTTGTTGAAAAGTGTTACATAATTATTTGGTAAATGTTACATAATTGACCTTGTAACGTGTGTGTAATGTAGTAACGTTGTATCGTCATCCTAGAGATTTATTACGTAGGATCTTATCAGAAACATTTCTCAAACCTCGAAGGATCACACGTGCTAAAGCACTGGGATGACAATTTATTCCCAGCTTGTACCAACACCGGAATGACAATTTCTCTTTTACGAAAAACCATGAATGTCATCCTAGCCACGTACCTGATAGTGGCGTAGGATCTTATCAGGAATTAGAAATGATCTGTGTGGATTTCACGTACTAAAGTGCTGTGGTGACAATTCTTGCTTGTATAGTAGATCTTTGTTTAGTGTAATATATCATATGATTTTTATTTTGATATTAATAGTTTGACATTCTATGAGTGAGAAATTTTTTTATTTTTTTAGATCTAAAGAGGATTTTCAAAGACTTTTGCAATCTAATGCTGTTGATTCAAAATTGATGAAAAATGAGGTTTTTTTTGATGAGAAATTTTTGGATATAGATCAGAGTCTAATTTCAAAATGCGATCTATTGATCATTACGAGCAGAATGGCTGTCAAAAGCTTGTTAAAAAGCGGTATAAAATTACAAGAAGATCAGAGTGTTTTGATTGTTGGAGAGAGTACTGCGAAATTGCTAAATATGAATAATATAGAGTTTATAGCAAATAATATAGGGGAAATCACGGAGTATATTGAAAAAAATATTGACAGAAGGAAGAAAATCCTTTACCTGCGTGGAAATTATATAACTTTTGATATTAAAAAATATTTTTCTAGTAGTTTTGAAATTGATGAACTTGAGGTTTATAATTTAAAGTATCATAAGTATTTGAGTGATAATTTTTTAAAAGATTTGACTGCCGGGAAAATTTCGAGAATGGCTTTTTTTTCGTTTAAATCATTGGAACAATTTGTGAATGTGATTGTTAATGTTTATAAAATGTCCGATTATCTGAGTCAGATTGAAGCTTTTGTTGTGAATGAGAAATCAAGAGATTTAGCGGATAGTTTCTTTAAAAATGTTACAATTTTCAGGATTGATCATTTTGTGAAGAGTATAAATCTATAATAATTATTATTACATAATCGACTAACAGATTGTAATGATGAAAAAGAATTGTCATTCTAGCATGAAAGCGAAAGAGTCGCTTATATTAATGCGACGACATGTGAGCTTACTCGGTGGCAAAGCCACACAGAGAAGTGCGTAGGATCTTATAAAGTTTTGTCATCCCAGACACAAATTGTCGTGGGATCCGTATAAGAACATTTCTCAAACCTCAAAGGATCTCATGTGTGTACCACACTGGGATGAAAACTACTCCACAGTCTGGGATAACAGGAGTTTTATATTATCATCCTAGTTTCGTACTTGCTAGTGGCATAGGATCCTTGTCAATCATTAGGAGCGCATTTTTCATAGCTAGCAGGATTCCACAGTTCTGACAAGCTTGCGCCTGGAATGAAAATGACTTAATTCTGAAATGATAAAGTTAGAGTGTCATTCTAGGAATTTTTCTGCAGCCATTCCTTCCAGAGTAACTCAAATGTCCGTCCTCTCATTTCAAGAAGCGACTCTTGAGCTTTGGCAGGTGACTCTTTTGCTTTATTACGTGTGATCTTGTGAGGTGTTAGTAACATAAAAGAATTGTCATCCTAGCATGAAATGCGTAGGATCTTGTGAGGAATTAGGGATGTATCGGAAGAGGACTGAAGAGATCCAACGTCTTCGTTAGACTTGACTGGGATGACAAATTAAAAAGCACTGGAATGATGTGTTCTTGTCATCCTAACCAAGTACTTCTCTGGAGCTATTCTTTCCCGAGTAACTCGAATATGATGTATGAGGAAGTACAGTGGATTTACTCAAGGGATTGACAACAACTTTAGTTGTTGAATAGTAATCAGTCCCCTAAAGTGGGCTTTTGTATTGCCCGAAGGGTTTGAGAGATGGAATCTCTCAAATGTTTGTCCCATTCTCTGGAGCTATTCCTTCTCAAGTAACTCGAATGTCGTCCCATTAAGAAGGAACTCCTTCACTGTGATAGTGGCCGTATTGATATTAAAAGCTAAGTTGATGTTTTTATTATATTTGAAGAATGATTTCCATTAATCTAAAAGGATTTTTTGTTTTTACTGTAGGAGTTTTTTAGATATGTATTATGACTTATACATCTATTTATATAATTAATATATTAATCTATTTTAACAAATTTACTTATAATTTATTTTTCTTGTAAAAGATTTATAAATATGTTATACTTTTCTGAGTTAGTGTAATATTTATAATTTATGAATAATTTCTTTAAAAAATTAGAACGTAGAATATCTGTTAATCAAGATCTGGTTAATTTTTATAATAAATTACGCCAGAATAATAGTTATTTAGAGCTTGAGAATAATTTAGATACTCGTCATATTGTGACTGCATTACAGGCTAGTATGGGTGGCTTGGTTGGAGAGCATTTAAACATGCCAAATGTTTTTACTCTATTAATTATGCATACTACTTTGCCATCAACGCCTTTATGTTTGATAGGAAGAGAAGATTTGTTGGAGGAGATTGTAGACAAGGATCTTTTAAAATGTGAGAGTTTGATAAATAGCATTTTATCGCGTTCTAAAGCTATAGAGGGTGTTTTGAAATCCGGAAATAAATTTATAGCTTTATACATGAAAGATTATTCAGAAAATGTTATGAGTAATTTAAGAAGACTGCAGGGCATGTATCCAAATTTAATCTTGAAAAAAGTTTCAGATCTTCCAGAGAATTTACATGGCGCAACTTATATTGTGAATGAAAAAGAAAAAGATGGTGAGAGTTTATTTTTGGCATCCGTTATTACAACTCAGTGCAATCAGTCTTTAAAGGATTCTCTTGATTTGACAAAAATTTTTATAAAAAATTGCAGTGATGATGATTTTATGAAAAAATTATCTAGTCTTGATGCTTTATTGAGAGAGAACAGTATTGATTTAAAGGAGATAATTCATTTGGAGAAAGAGATCAATTACTAGATAAGTTTGTTGAAAGAATATGCAAAAGTTGCTATATTAGTAGTAATTAAATGTTTAGAAATTTTTAAAATACATGATAAAGAATGATTTAAAAGAATTTGCAAAAAATTCAACAAGAATGAATAATTATGAGTTTTTAGGTCTTCCAGTAGGAGCAAGTGAGGAAGAAATCAAGAAAGCATATAAAACATTGGCGAGAAAGTATCATCCAGATGTGAATCAGGAGGAGGATGCAGAAGCTAAATTTAAGGAATTAAATAAGGCTTACACAGCTTTAAGTGATCCAGGGCAACGAATCAATACTGAGAAGAAAAAGAGTAAGTCAGAGAAGAAAGCGGAGAAGAAAATGAGGACGGCTGAGAAGGTGAAGAGAGATTAGTTTGATATTTATTTGATATTGCTAAATGACTTAGAAAAGCTAGTAGTTAGCAAAAGTTAATCTAATAGATCGCCTTCACACAGTTAATGATAATTTGTCATTATCATCTTCAATTTTTGAAATACAATTTAATTATTGTTAAACAGGATTTCTTAATTCAGCTGCTTTGCTGAAAAGGTCATCAATAGTAACTTTGAAAACTTTTGGGTCTTGTTGTTCATAATTAGAATCATTAAAAGATATGCAGTCATCAAAAGTTTTAGATTTCACAGCTATCTCTAAAAACCTCATCTCATGAAAGATTGAGAGATGCTCCTCGATTTTGGAGAATAGCTTTTCAATTTTATCACTATGCAGTCCTCTATTTTTTAATGTTTCTCTATTCTCAGCAAGTTTTTTTCTAAAATCAGCGTATATATTTTTAATTTTATTAGCGTGAATAAAGTTTATTTCTGGTTTAGATACTGTTATTTCTGTTTTATTTATATCTTGATTTTCTATATCCCACATTATGTTTTGATTCCGTAATGCAGTCATTAAATCGCCATTAGAGTGTTGATTTCGTGAGCGGAATTCCGAGCTATTTTCGTCTCTTATCTTGAACTCTCTTTCTAAATTGTCATGCATCCCAATACTTTTTAAACCAATATATCCTTCACCATATATCATATATCCGAATTCAATCTTTTTTGTGTGTTGTATATCATGTCTAAAGAGATCTGAAGATTTATGACTTATTGTTTCATATCTGGAAATTTCTATGTTAGATTCATGTATTCTTGGTGTTTCTTCAACTAATCTAACTAGTTTTGTAATATGATCTCTGAAATTGTTTAAGAATTCCTGTTTAATGTCTTGTTCGCATAATGAGATGATGTTGCATAGGTCTTCCTGTGTTTTTTTATAAGATTCGCTAACATCATTAAGTTTTTTTTTAATAGCGTTATGTTGTTCCATTTCTGTATTTAAATTAATTTTTTTTACATTTTAATATTAAATTAACGTTTATGCAATATTATTAATATAATATTAACTTTTACCATACAAAGCTTATATTGCTTGTAAAAATACTTAAAAATAATATAATTGTGGTGTAAGTAAATTAAACATATTTTAATGCGCAAGAAATATAGAGTTTCAGTTGTCGGTGCAACTGGTAGAATAGGCAATGATATTGTAAATTTATTGCATGAAAGAAAATTTCCAATTTCTCAGTTAGTGCCGCTTTCTTCGATAAATTCAGCAGGTCGTGAAGTTTTTTTTGGCGAGCAGCGAATTAAAGCCATAGATGTTGCAACTTATGATTTTAAAAGTGATGAGATAATATTTTTTGCTTTGGATGATGAGCCTACAAAAAAATATTTGCCTAGAGCTTTTGATACTTCGCACGCGACTATTATTGATAATTCAAGTGCTTTCAGAATGAATGAGAAGGTTGCTTTGGTGACTAGTGGAGTTAATGATCAAGATATATTTGATATGATGGGAAGTAGAATTATTTCTAATCCAAATTGTTGTACGATACCAATTACTATTTTATTAGATGCGATACTGAAAAATTCTGATTTAAGAATTAAGAGAGTAAATGTCACAACTTTTCAGTCTGTTTCTGGAGCTGGAACTCAGGCTATGAATGAACTTTTTTCTCAAACAAAAAGTAAATTTGGCGCTCCATTTGAGAAAGATGATGGTAAAGAAAAAGTTTTTGAAAAACAAATAGCTTTTAACTGTATTCCAAAAGTTGGTTCTATTTTAAATGATGGATATTCGACGGAGGAAGATAAAATAATAAAGGAAACTCGAAAAATTATGCATCTTCCGAATTTGAAAGTGAATGCGACATGTGTAAGAGTGCCGGTTTTTGTTGGGCATGGTGAAGTTGTAAATATTGAGTTTGAAGATGGCTGTGAAAAAGTTAGCTACGATGAGATATACGATATTATAAATTCTCATGATTTGATTGAAATTTATGATAATTTTCAAGGTAATTATCACACCCCGATTGACTGTATAAAAAGTGATGAAGTTTTGATTTCAAGATTGAGAATTGACCCAAGTGTTAAGAATGGAATTTGTTTGTGGATGGTGAGTGACAATTTACATCTTGGTGGGGCGCTTAATGCTGTTAAAATAGCGGAGAAGTTGATTAGTGATTTTGAAGAATAGTCTGAGAACAACGTCATCCTAGCCACGAGTCTTTGTAATCTCAGACTACAAAGTAGGTGTGAGATCTTATCAATTATTAGTAATGCATTCCTTAAGCATCTAAGGATCCCACGTGCTGAAGCACTGAGATGACAAGTTAGAGGCTTTTGTCATCCTAGCCACGTAGTGGCGTAGGATCTTATCAGTTATTAGTGATAAAAATATATCAAACATCGGTGGTAACTGCCATTAACTGATCGCTGATTCGACATACTAAAGTGGTCGGCAATTCTTTCCGAAAGTCCACCGGACTTTCTCAGGTGATCAATCTTCATCTCAGACTACGAAGTAGGCGTGAGATCTTGTCATGAATTAAGAATGCATTTCTCATGTTTCAAGGGATCACACGCCAGATAAAAAGTATCTGTCCGGGATGACAATTTATTTCCAGCTTGTACTAACACTGAAATGACAATGACTTAAGTCTTGGATGAGAAGTTTAAAGGTTTTGTCATACTATTTCAATACTTGTTATTAAACGTAGGATACTGTCAGGAATTAGTGATGCATTACTCAGAGTTAACAGGATTCCATGCTCTGTGAGCTGGAATGACAACAGCCTCATATTATCATCCTAGCTACGAGTCTTTGTCATACTAGGAATTTATTCCGTAGGATCTTGTCAGGAATTAGAAATGCATTTGAAAATTAATGTAGGGATCCCACGTTTCACTTCGTTCAACTGGAATGACAATAAAAAACACTGTAATAAAAACCTGAATTACAATACTTCACTCTATACTATTCAATTTTAAAAATTTGATTTTCTAATTGATCCCTTTGTTTTAATATATTATCAAAAGTACTCCTCATTCTATCCATCTTATTTAGCATATCATTTTGTGTTACCTTTAATTTTTCAAAATATTTTATATCATCTTTATTTTCTAACACTGCACCTAGAGCAAGGCCAAAAATTTTTGTATCAAGTTTTTCTTTTTGTATTTCTTTCGTTAAATATTCATTTATCAAATATAAACTATGTTTTGTTGCGCAATGTGTAAAGTATCTGCCATATGGATGTATTTCATTATGCTGAATATTTTGTAATCGATGAACATCGAGCATGTTAATTAAAATCTTTCCTTCACAATTGTTTTTTTCAGAATCTAATAGGTATTGAGATAGGATGAGAGGTGTAGTGAAGTGAATATTGGTGTTTTGAATGATAAACTCTGGTGAATTTTCAGAAAAATTTTCTGGAGTGAAAATAGATGCGTTGTTGATTAAAGCGTTGAGATGCCCGCATTTTTCTTTTATAAATTCAATTAATTCTTGAGTTTTTTCTAAGTCTGTTAAATCGCACTGAAAAAGATAAATTTCCAAGCTTGGATCATTTTGTAATATGAAATTTTTTAGTTCGATTGCTTCGTTTTCTGAATTATTGTAATGAATTATCAAATTGTAATTATTGTTTGCGAGGACTTTGCAAAGTTCTGCTCCAATTCTTTTTGCGCATCCTGTCACGAGTGCGAATTTTTTCTCCTTCATGTTATTTATCACAATAATTAGCTATTTTTATCTTACTAATTTAATTTTTATTATGAAAGCAAGAAATTAGAAAAATTTTAATAGATATTTTACATCAAATGCGCCAACTCTGTGAAATATGATTTTTCCCTCCTCATCAATTACAAATGTTTGTGGAATTACTGATATGTTGAAGACTTGAGAAATCGAGCCATATGGATCAACTCCTATATTCACAAAAGGATTTGCCTTTATTTTTAATAACTCACGACCGTTTTCAATTTCATCTCTCCATAAAATTCCATAAACAGGAATTTTTGTTTCCATTTTTAAGAATGCATCATACTCCTCCATACAGTAACCACACCATGTTGCAAAGAATTGTAAAACATATTTTTTTCCAAGCATTTTTTTCATAGAAATATTTTCTTTATTTGGAAGTAGAGAAGGAAAAATAATATCATTTGTTTGATTTTCTTTTGCATTTTCCTCCAAGAGTTTTTTGTCCTCATTGCCTTTTGATAATATAATTATTATTAAGACGATGATCAATATTGGTAGATATTTTAATCCGTTTTTTATATTTTCTTTCATTCACTTTATACATAAATTTTTCCAATATTCTTATTGTGATTAAATTTGTCGAAAACACAATCAGATTTTTGATTGGTTTGTAAATTTTTAATTAGGAATATGATATAATTAATATTAATTAATAGAAAGCAAATTAATATGTTGTATAGAAAATTTTTTGTTTTGTTAATGCATGGTGATGTACCAGGTAGTAATATCGAGATTGATACAAGAAGTTTGAGAGAGAAGGTTAAAGACAATAAATATAATCCATATTGGATGTTTAGAGATAACGAAAGTTTGAAGAGTAAAATCCAAGATTTTCCAAAAAAATATTATGATATTTTGAATGAGAGTACAGAGAAAGCAAAGAAGAAGGCTGAGAGAGTAGGTGATGTGTTTGATCCGTATAAGGGTCAGGCATGGCGTGTAACAAAAGCAATAGGGATGACTGGTTTTCACAAAATTGTAAAACCGCCATTGCAATATGCTGGAAGTCAAGTTGCAAGTATGATGAGTGGCATGGGAAAGCAAGTGGGTATGAGTAATATGATTGAGAATGCTGCAGAAAAATTCGGACTTAAGATTGAGTCGCCGAAGGACAAAGATATCATGACTGATAATTCAGATGGATCAATATCTCTAAATAAAGAATTTTTTAAAAATCGTGGGAAATTTGCTATTCCAAAGACGGTTGTAAGTCTGCAGATGAAGATGGGTAGGCATTTATTGCAAATTTTAGGTGCCATGAGTGCGTATGGTTGGTGCGCCTCTTTGGGACCTCCAGGAGCTATTTTTGCAACGATATTGATTTCCATGGCGATGAAAAATACGATTAAAAATTTGACAGTGGATGTTTTTAAGCAAGTTCTAGCTGCAACTTATTCTACTATTGTTTATGGATTTAAGGATAAGGATGTTACGAAGGTCAAACTTGTTGATATGGATAAAAATGGTAATCCCAAATTAACTAAAGATGGCTTGAAAGTTTCTAAAATTATTGCAGAGCTAGAAAGCAGTAAATTGCCTTTGTTAGATATGCCAGATGATTTAACAAGCAAATTAGACGAGCAAGAAAGAGATAGTGATTCTGTTGTTAGTGATACTTTTTATTCTGATGTTCCAGAGACAAGTGTTTCTACTGGAAGGGCGCTTGATTATGCTATGACCTTGGATAAGGATGAAGGATTGCAGACTGTTCGTGTCATGACAGAATCTGTGGTACAAAAAATTGAAATGAATAAACAAAAGGAAAAGCCAAAAAATGAAGGTAGAACTGTTTCTGAAGTAAAAGATTTGTCAAAGCGGTTGGGCGAAGAGGCTGCAGAGAAGGTTAAAGGTTCATTGATTGGATCAAATATTTCTCATGGTGATGCCGGTAATAAAAATCATGAAATTCATACTGGTAATAAGATGACGAGATTTATGGATAAGGAGGGCAGTTTTAGCAAACCCCGCAGTCCAACAAGAGAAAAGTGATATTTTTTTTGTATTAGTTACGTTTTTAAAGATCAGATTAAAATATAAATACTTTGTCTAAATATTTAACGTTGTAATCGTCAAAATTGACAAAATATAAAGAGAAAATAACATTTTGTTATATTTACATGGTTGAGAATGTGTTTTTTTTGTGTATTATTAAGAAAAATAAATCCAAATAGGTTTTATTAGTTTAAAACTCTCTTGTTTTTGAGGAAATTATGAATAAAAAAGATTTCATTGATCAACTTGCTACTGAACTTAATTATAGTAAAGCAGATGCTAAAAATATCGTTAATACTTTTGTTGATTTGATGATTTCATCTATTAGAAAAAGTGATAAAGCTGGTTTTAGAATGGCAAACTTTGGTATTTTTTATCTTAAAACAAGAGCTGCTCGTAAAGGTAAGAATCCTAAAACTGCTGAAGTTATAAATATTCCAGCACAAAACGTTGTTACATTTAAAGTGAGTAAATCTTTGAAAGATTGTATTAATCCAGAGCAAGCAAATCATTAAAAGATTCATTCGATCCATAAGATATATTAAGTATAAAGAAAAATATTATTAGAAAATCAGTAATTGATAAGTAAAAAATGGTTAATAGGAAAAGGGTTTTTACAAATTGTGCGTTATTTCTTTCGAATCCTTTCAGAATTTTAAAGAATCAGTTTCTGATTATCAAAGATAATGTGATAGATCGCATTGGTGGTATGGAGGATTTCACATCTAATTATCTAGATGATTTAATATCAAATGTTATAGATTGTGAAGGTTTATTAATATCTCCTGGATTAATCGACGTTCATGTTCATTTTAGAGATCCAGGTTATAAATTCAAGGAAGACATAAAAAGTGGTTCTGATTCTGCTGTTGCTGGTGGATTTACTACCGTTGTTTGTCAACCAAACACAAATCCAAGTATCGATAATATAAATACAATTGAATATTTAAAAAAACAAATATCAGATTGTTCAAAAGTCAACATGAAGTTTTATTGCGCTGCAACTAAATCGTCTTTGGGTAAGGAGATGGTTCCTGTTCAAACGATGGTAAAAGCTGGCGCTGTTGGAATTACAGATGATGGTTTGCCAATTGCAAATTCAAAAATCATGCTTGATCTTTTGAGATACAGTGCTTTTTTAAATGTTCCAATTGCGCAGCATGCTGAGGATTTGAATATTACAAATGGTGGATGTGTTCATCATGGTAGATTTGCTCAGCAATTCAGTTTACCAACAACTCATCCAGCTTCTGAGTACTCGGTAATAGCAAGAGATATCTCATTGCTAGAATCTGTTCCAAATGCTCGATATCATGTTCTTCATGTTTCTTGCGAAAAATCTTTAGAATATATTCGTGCAGCGAAAGGAAAGAATCTTCAAATAACATCTGAGATTACCCCGCATCATTTTGTTGCGACGGATGAATTGCTATACGATAATTGGGCGATCGCAAAAATGAACCCACCTTTAAGAAGTCAAAATGACGTTGATGCTATGATATTGGGTATGCAGGACGGTACGATTGATATTATTGCGAGTGATCATGCTCCTCATGATTCTGATTCGAAGGAACAGTCTGTTTCTTGTGCAAGTTTTGGAATTATTGGATTGGAGACAATGCTGCCTTTGAGTTTGGAATTATATCATAAGGGTTTGTTATCTCTTGAAAGAATTTTAGAAATGTTGACGATCAATCCTGCAAAACTTATAAATGAGGAGAATAGGGGTTCTATAGAAATTGGGAAAATTGCAGATTTAGCGATTATTGATTTGAATTTTGAATGGACTATAGATAGTTCGAAGATGATGAGTAAATCGAAAAACACCCCTTTTAATGGTAGAAAGGTGAAGGGTAAAAATATGATGACAATAGCTGGAGGAGAGATTGTTTATTGTGATGAGAATTGTAAGTTATAGATTTTTAAATCAATATCTTTCATGAGCGACTGTAGTGTTAAAAAGAGTCGTTGTTGTGGCTGGTGTTGTTAGTGCATATGCTGAATTTATTTCATTTAGCTTATCAAGCATAGAATTTATTTCATTTGTTTTTCTAAATCCATTAAAATTCCTGGTAATTTCTTGAAATTTATCTCCATAGATTTGAAAAATTTTTGTGTCATATATCTCAATATTTTCGCTGATATCGTTTTCAACAAAATATCTATTAATAGCTATAATATCTTTGGATATTACCTCATATAGTTGTTTTATTACCTTGATAGATTTATCATTGCGAACAACTTGGTTTAAAATTTGTTCTTCGATTTTTTTAAATTGTTGATGAATAACATGTTGTCTTTCAAGTAAATAGCAAGCTAGGTATATTTTTTTGCAGAAAGTATCATAATCTTTTTTATTATAAATTTGTTCTATTTGCCCATTATTGTTGTAAAAGTCAGATCCATCTGTATTTTTTTTATTTTCAATTGCAATATCTTGATGATTGATACCAATTTCATGAAAATATTTCTTATTATTATTGTAGAGAACAAATGGGCCGCATTCGTATGATTTATTTTGGCGTAGATTGTTTGTATCAAAATTTATATTTAAATGTTGTGTAATTAAAATATCCTGATTTTGTTCTTTTATAGGTTTTATTATTCTTGTACTTAGAATTCTAGCATAGAATGAAGAATGTAGTTTTGATAAAGTGTCTTCATAAAATATATTATAATTGTTGGTTTCGTTATCATAATTTCCATGAATTCTAAAGTAGTGACCAGTATTTTGTCCACTTATTTGTCTTTGAAGATCACTTATCAGAGACATTGCTTTCGTTGTTTTTCCATAGCCATCTGAATTTATAATATTATATTTTTTGCCTTGATGTTCTACTATTTTAGTTTCACTATCCTCTTCTATTGCTCCAGTTTCGTTTTCCTCGATATATTTGTATCTTATTGCAGCAAGGAAGAGTCCAATTTTCATTGAATTTAGTTTTTTATTGATTGAAGAAAAGTTTGTTGAATTTTTTATATCATCATAAGTCTTATCTTCGAATTCAAATTCTATTTGAAGCATATTAGTTTTTAATGCATCAATTTTATTTTTAAATTCATTTGTGGTCACTCCATTATCAATAGCTTTAATTATATCGTTTATTTGGACTACTGAATTGAATGGCTCTTTATTTTGAATTTTGTTTTGTAAGAAGCTATTTATATTTCTGTGATCATGTGGATTATTTGAAAGAAAAGCGGTTTGTTGTCCAGAATATAGCTCGATCATTTCATTAATATTTGATATTTCGTTATCAAAAAGCAGAGATGGATTGCCTTGGATGTTTTTAGAAATATTATCAATGGCTCTGATTCTTTTAGGCATTGATTTTAATCCATCTTTATCATTTACTGGTATATTGTCATCATTAATTATGTTCATTTCTTTTAATTTTTTGTAGTCTATTCTTGGTGGATTGTTTGTTGCTATTGTTTCTATACTGCTTATTGGTGTTTGTTCTTTATTAGACTCTTCTGTTGATTCTGCTATAGATTCTCTACCTTCTTCACTAGACTCTTCTGTTGATTCTATATTAGGATTAAGAATTATTGTTTTGCTTGCATGATGTTTGAATTTTTTGCCTTCATTTCGAAATTTTAACCACTTATTCCTTACAAAAAGCGCACCAAATATAATGATTAGTGTAGTCGCGATTATAGAAAGGGCAATGAGTATTGCTGAAAATCCTTTACTATATAGTGTGTTGTCGCTTGCCATATCTGTATTGTATTTATTATTTCTAATATTATAGATTAAATGATTTAATTATTAAAGAATTTATTGTATTTTGTCCAGAATTTTAATCTTTTTTGAATTTCAAAGAAAATTTGAATTTTCATCACATTTGTTATATTATTATATTAATAATTTTACGAATAATTTAGTTCATACAATCATGAGTATATCTTTAAAGGAAAAATGTAGTTTGTTGATAGCAATTGATGGACATTCTGCTTCTGGAAAGAGTAATCTTGCTAGAAAGTTATCTAATAGTTTTCACATCCCATATCTTGACACAGGAAGGATTTATAGATTGCTTGCTTTTTTGTATGCAATGGATCGGAAGATAGATTGTTTAAAATCAAAAAGTTTTCCTTTAATAACTGAAGAAGAAATTTATCACATTTTTACAATTGCAAAGGGTTTGAATTTATCTGATATAGAGAGATATAATAGAGATTTGGATTGCGAATGTGTTGCTCGATATGCATCTTTTTTAGCGCAATTTTCTCCAATTCGTGATGCGTTATTGGAAAAGCAGATAGAATTTGCCTCGAATGGATTTGTTATTTTGGAGGGGAAGGACATTGGATCGATAGTTTTGCCAAATGCAGACTTCAAATTTTTTATCACTGCAAATATTGATGTTCGTGCAAATCGGCGTTATCAGGAATTGAAGACGATCAACAAAGATATTTCTTATGATGAAGTGAGAAAATTATTGTCCGAGCGAGATGAAATGGATGAAATTCGTATTCATGCTCCTTTACGTGTTGTTTCTGACTCTTTTATAATTGACAGTACAAATTTAACATGTGAAGAGGTTTTTGAGGAAGCAATAAATATTATAAATATAAAAAATACTCTAAATAATTACAAAAAGAAGGTTGATTTTGTTAATTAATAATGATACTTTTGGTTAAATTATTTATATTGATTGAACATGGAGACAAAAGTTAGAAAACTGGGAAATGTTATCGCAAAAATAAAAGTTAGTTCTGATGATGCAAAGTTTATTATTCCAGCCATCAACTCTATGATTAAATTTTTTAATTCAAATAAAATAAAGAGTTTGGATTCTGAAAGTCTTGATGTTACCAAGCAACAAATTGAGTTGCGTAGAGAATATCTGAATAAAAATAGAATTGATGAGGATTTTATGGAGAGAACAGCAGAGGTTGCATTTGGATTTATGGTATGTTTTGCCTCATCAATTTTATTAGTAAATAAATTTGCACTTATTGCATCCGGGGCATTGTGTTCTTATTCAGTTTTATCTTATATGAATGCATATATAAAAGAAATCAATGCTTTTAGAGAGGAGAAAATCCTAAGAATTGCATATAGTATTGTGGATGGAATTTCTAATTTGACAGAAAAAATTGAAATTACAGATTTAGTAGCTTATAGAAATGAAATCAGTAATAATGGCATGAGATTAGCTCTCTCGCCAGCCGATGGTCGTGGTGGATCATTTTGTGGATTGTAATTTTTATAAGTCCACATCTTGGAATAAAATTAATGTTTTTGTCATCATATGCACGAAGTGGCGTATGGACCTTGTCAGGACATTTCTAATGCTTGAAAGGATCCCACGTGCTAAAGCACTGGGATGACAGAAGTCTTGTATTGTAATCCTAGTTCCGTACCTGCTAGGAACGTAGGATCTCTCGTCACAAAAGAGCAATGCGTTTCTCAAACCTCAGAAGATTCTCGGCCTCATTCTTAACCGAGTAACTCGAATATGTCGCAACATATGTTGCTTTCTCGTTGGCCACGTCCTTACAGGACTGGAATAACAAATTAAGAAAGCACTGGGATGACAATGACTTAGGTTCGGGATGAAAATTTACTTTCACGTGTGTGACAACACTGATATTATTCAAAACTTTCATCTTCAAAAAATTCATCCTCAGTGTATTTAGTAGGATCGATAAAGGCTGTTGTATTGCTATCAAAACGTAGCTCAATATTTCCAACTGGTCCATTTCTGTGTTTTGCAATGATGATTTCAGCCTTGCCTAGGACACTCTCCATGTCTTTTTGCCATTGCTCCATTTTATCTTCAAATGGAACTTTATTTTTTGTCATTTTATATCCTTCTTCTGATTGCTCACCATCGCTATTACCTTCATCAGCGTTCATTTTTGGCTCCTTGCGACGAAGATAGTACTCTTCCCTATGAATAAACATCACTATATCCGCGTCTTGCTCAATAGACCCAGATTCACGAAGGTCGGAGAGGCGCGGCATCTTATCTTCTCTTTTTTCAATTTCCCTGGAGAGCTGAGATAATGCAATTACCGGGATGTTTAATTCTTTTGCGATTTGCTTGAGTCCACGGGATATCTCAGAGATTTCATTTACACGACTTGTATCGCTTGATTTTTTGCTTCCATGCAGAAGTTGCAAATAATCGATGAATAATATTGAGATCTTATTTTTTAGAACCATGCGACGAACTTTACTTTTAAGTTCTGACATTGAAATTGCAGCATTATCATCGATGACCAGGTCAAGCTCACGCAAATTGTTGGTGGCGAGAGTAATTTTTGCAAATTCATCCTCATTGATATGACCACTACGCATTTTCATTGAGTTCACCATTGACTTCATAGAAATCAACCTTGTAACTAGTTGTTCCCCTGACATTTCAAGAGAGACAAAGCCAACGGACCCCTTCTTTTCATCATCTGCTTTATCCCGCATGTACTCGGCGGCATTGAGGGCTAAGCAGAGGGCGAAGGAGGTCTTACCCATGGCAGGGCGGGCCGCTATGATGATGAGATCGCTCTTTTGCATTCCTCCGAGCATCCTGTCAAGTTGTGAGAACCCAGTGGTAAGGCCAGTGAGCTCGTGCTTGTTATGCATGTTGAAGGAAATTTTTTCTATAGCGCTTTGTGCAAGGCCGCTGATTAACTGAGAGTCTCGATTGTATTCATTGTATACAACAAGGTTTGCTAATTGTTTTTCAATTTCGGAAACGTATTCAACTGAAGACATCGCCTCTTTGTCAATGTTTATGTCGTGGATGACGGATGTAGAGATTTCAATTAATTGTCTTTTCATCGAAAGATCAAGAATTTGCTTTGTAAGCTCATTGACCTGAGAGATTAATCCAGCTTCACGCATCATATCTTCCAGATACACTTCTGCAGTTGCAATGTCATTTTGAAAATACGGTTCATGTGAGAGTACAGCTGCAAGGCTTGATGGTGAAATTGGTCTTTGTTTGCAATAATTCAAATAAATTAGACTATATATTTTACTATGAACTTTATTATAGAAATGCTTTTCGAAATCGTTTGCAATTGTTGTGCTTTCGATATAATTCATTGCTCGATCCAATTCTTTATTCCCCATTGATCCTGAGTAAATTAATTGACCGAGTAAAATTTTTTCAGAATGGAAATCGTTTGGCATTTTAATATTTTGCTTGATGATTTCTATTTGTTTGTTATCTGTGCCTATGATTTCCATTTTAAAGTATTTTGGTTATAGTAAATTTATAATACAAATATTATATATAATAGTTAATTTATTATCAATAATTAACTATTAGTTATTTTTAAAATTTCTTTCTTTATATTTTTCAAAAATGTAATATATACCGAATTATAACGAGAAGATGCATTTTGTCAAAACATTTTTAATTTATGCGTGTGGTTAGTACTTTTGTGGTTACATATTAAAATATTAATACTTATAATTGTATACGAATATTAATTTATTAAGTAATTTATGAATAAAAGATTTATAAGAATAGAAAGAGGTAGTTATTCATTTCATAAAAATGACAGGTGGGCCAACAGATTTGGTGGGTTCATAAAGAGTATATATTTGAAGATAAGAAGAAGTGGTAAAGATAATAAGTTAGTTGGTGGCTCGATTCAAAGCAAGGATTCTTTGTTTTTAAATAAAGAAACAGAAAACGGAGATGAGGAGAAGAAAATTTATATTGAAGACATAGATAGTTATAAAAACATTAAATTTCTTAAATTTGTAGCAAAAGTACTATTCTTGTTGTCAATTTTGATTTTACATTTGATAATAATATTATTTTTGTCTTTGAGTAATAATATAGTTCAAGATGAACATCATATTATATTATTGGATGTAGTGAAATATGCCTTTATTTTTTCTTCTTTAGTTTTATTTGCATATCTTATTCTTAATACTGCACTTAAGTATTCAAATATTAAGTTGGAGAATGATGCGATATCAAAGCAGTTAGAGAAAAGGTCTTTTGAAGATGTGATATCTAGTGCACTTAGTAAGAAGTCTAATGGAAAAGAAGTTATTCATGATAGATCAAAGACAGCTAGTGATGATATGAAATCTAGGAGAAGTTCTTCAGAGATTATTGAAAATAGTGATCTACACGTTACAAAGGAGTATGATATTCAGAGATTTGATGCTTATTATAATGATTTTATTTGTATTGTCGAGGAATATAGTTTTATTCTAGTTCGTGAGGTAATTACGGGTAATGAGAATGTTTTAAGAGAGATGGCAAAAAAATCTGATTTTTTGTATAAGCAATTATGCAGAATTGTTGAAAAGAATTGGGTTAAGAGCCAATTGTCAAAAGATGATCTAAAAGTACTGAAAGATTGGCATAATGGTTTAATAGAAAAATCTAAACCAGGAAATATGGCAAAAAATTTTAAAGATAAAAAAGCTGCAGAGCTTGATTTAAAAAATGATATTGTTACAAATTATAATATTACTAAAGAATTGCATAAAATATTAGACCAGATTCTGCATGAATACACCAAATATGATTCCGTTTTTGAGCTTATAAGTGCAGAATTGTTCAAAGGGTTTAGAAATAATAAAAAAGAAAAAGAAAATCACATTGAATATTTCTAATATAACCTTTCTAGTAGAGTAAATGCATTCTATTGATCAAGAGAATAACATGACTATAGTCTATTTCACTGTTATAGTATATTTTTCCTGAAATTTCCTGATAGCTAATAATTTGCTGTTCTTTCTCGTGATACCAATTGTTCACAACAGATTGTTCACTCGTATTGTTTTTGAATTGACTCCTTTCTATGATATATTCTAAAATTTTAAGATGTTCAGTTGCAATGTTGTTTAGCAAAATTGAAATTGAGCTTTCTTGAGTCATATTATATATATGCCAGTTCATTATATTGTTTCTTACCTGTCTCAATTCGAGTTTGTCATCAATCAAGAAGTACAATTTTGTGATTTGCTTCAAATCTATTCCAGTTTTCTGGCTGATCTCAATGAGAGATGGCGCAAAAAGTAGGAAGCTTATTTTTGAAAGTTTTTCAGCGAATTCAATTTTTAATCCCTGTTTTGATAATATTGAAGATCTTAATTTGCACTCAGCAATATTTTTTTTATTATTAAAGTTAGTGAAATTAGTAATGAGATAATCGATATTTTCTCTTAGATTAGCAATGTTTTCTTTCAGTAAATCAAGCTTTGTATTTTGTTGTTGTAAGTGCCAGCAAACCGCATGTTCCGCAAACTTTCTTATTTCCAACAATGATTTGATTTTTGAATCAATCTCCTCAAATTTATGACAATACTCAATATCATGCCATATGTCTCTCAATCTATATCCATCTCTGATTGTGATATATGCGTAAATAATCTCGTAAACTTTGTTTCCAGTTTTGTTAATAATGTTTGAAATGAAATTGATTCCAACTCTGTTTATGAGAGTATTTGTAATGTAGTTTGTAATTATTTCTCTGCGAAGAGGGTGATTCAAAATTTCATCCTTAAAAGTTTCTTGCATTTGTTTAGGGAAGTATCCTATCAAGAATTTTTCAAAATATGGATTGTCTGGAAGATCTGTGATTAGAATTTCATTTTTCAACCATATTTTTGTGTAAGTTAGAAGAACCGCAAGTTCCGGACGAGTCAAAGATTGTTTTGTGTTTCGCATTTTTTCAATTTGCTGCTCATTTGGAATGTCTTCAGCAGCTCTATTGAGAATATTCAATCTTTCAAGTTGATTAATTAAATATATATGTTTATCGAAACCAGCAAATTTATATGATTCCTCAAGCATCAATGCATTGTTCTGTAAAACATTATCCTTTAAAACTAGATCGCAAACTTCATCCTGCATTGAATGTAGCAATGCATTTCTTTCTTCCAATGTGATTTTTTTACTATTTAATGCTCTGAATAATGCGATTTTTATATTTACTTCTCTGTCTGAGCAGCTTACGCCAGCGGAGTTGTCGATGAAATCAGTGTTGATTTTTACTCCTTGTTGCGCAGCTTCAATTCTTCCTAATTGTGTAAAACCAAGGTTTCCACCTTCACCAACAACTTTAACTCTTAATTCAGATCCATTGATTCGTATTGCATCATTTGCTTTGTCTGATGCGTCTTCGTGAGATTCGGTCTCAGCTTTTACAAATGTTCCGATTCCACCATTCCATAATAGATCAGCTTTTGCTTTTAGAATGTATTTTATCAATTCATCTGGTGATAAAGTTGAAACAGACGATGGAATATCAAGAAGTTTTGAAATTTCTTTCGAGATTTCTATGGATTTTGCGTTTCTTGTAAAAACACCGCCG
>JBIKUW010000072.1:0-6732 GCA_044347385.1 Rickettsiales bacterium | reverse complement strand
CTGCGCCTCTTCTTTTCAATATGCCAAAATCATCCACTCTATTACTTACAATACTAAAATTTCCTTTTCTAAATCTATCAGTCTTTTGTGATGCATTGTAAACATCTTTATTTTCTACAGGAATCTTTTTAGCAAAAATCTTAGAGCCAAAATATTGAAAAATTTTCTTAAGATTATCAGTAAAGACATTCATGCCTAACATATATAAATAAATATATATCTTAACAAATTAATAATTAACAATACATTTACAATAAAATATTGTGACATTACCACGAAAAGAACCTTATTGAAAAAATCGCATTATTACACTAAAATCACATTAATAGTTTATTAATAATTCTCCAAAATAACATTATATTGGTAATAAAATGCTAGAAACATTGTGTAAAACACAAATATCTCAAAACATCTTAGATGATAAACAAAAACAACAATATATTGGCAAATTTTTTCTCAAAACTTACGGATGCCAGATGAATGAATATGATTCACAGAAAATGGCTAAAATGGTTGATGAATTAGGATTAACGAAATGTAATTCCATTCAAGATGCTGATCTAATTATAATAAATACTTGTCACATAAGAGAAAAAGCAACTGAAAAACTATATTCGGAACTTGGTAGAATTAGAAAAACTAAAAAACCAGAAGCAAAGATTGTCGTTGCTGGTTGCGTCGCACAAGCTGAAGGCGAAGAAGTAATTAGAAGAACAGAAGGATTGGTTGAATTAATTATAGGACCACAATCAATTCACTTACTACCAGGACTAGTTTATAAAGCATTATCAAACCAAACATTCAATCCAATTAATCTTGATTTTCCTGGAATGGATAAATTTGATGTAATACCAGAAAGTCAATATAATCATGGTATAAATGGACATCTAACAATTCAAGAAGGATGTGATAAATTCTGTAAATTTTGTTGCGTACCATATACTCGTGGAGCAGAATATTCAAGACCAGTAGAAAAAATTTATAGAGAAGCTTTGATCTTAGCTAGTAATGGGGTGAAAACCGTAAATCTTTTAGGACAAAATGTCAATGCATACCACGGACTAGATGAAAATAACAACAACTGCAATTTGGGAAGACTATTATTGGAATATATATCAAAAATCCCACAATTTGTGAGAATTTTTTACACAACCTCACATCCAAATGATATGCATGATGAGTTATACGAAGCTCATAGAAAAATCAAGAATCTTATACCATTCGTACACCTTCCAATTCAATCAGGATCAAATAAAATCTTAAAAGACATGAATCGCAAACACACAAAAGAGGAATATATTGAAATTATAAATAAACTTCGTGAAAACAGGCCAGATATTCAATTCTCTACTGACATAATAGTTGGATATCCTGGAGAAACTGACGAAGACTTTCAAGATACTTATGATCTTGTAGAATCTGTAAAATACGCTCAATCCTATATTTTTAAATATAGCCCAAGAATTGGAACTCCAGCCGCATCAAGAACAGATCAGGTTGAAAAACAAGTTGTTGACGAAAGATTTCAAAGATTGAAAATTCTTGTCGATAAACAACAAATGGAGATTAATAAAACATTTGTCGAGAAAAAATTAGAAGTCCTATTTGAAAAAATAAACGAAAACAACCAACTCGTTGGTAGATCTCAATATATGCAACTAGTTTTTGCTAACGTTACAGAAGATTATGATGCTAATATGATAGGAAAAATCGCTAATGTCAAAATAACAAGAGCCTTTGGACATAGCTTATTGGGTGACGTTGTATAAAACTCTACAATTTCTTAAAAATCAAATCCATTAATACTTCATACTTACTACTCTGACTAATTTCAGGATGAAAACTACTTGCATAAAAGTTATCTTTTCTAATCAAAATTGGCTTTTCTCTGTGTGTGTCTAGAACCTCGATCTCTTTGTCGTTAATTTTTGAAATTGCAGGAGCCCTAATAAAACAAATCTCATTGCCTTTATCTGATTTATAAAATACACTTTCAACCTGAGAGCCATAAAAATTTCGCTCTAAATCAACATCAAATATACCAAATCCATTAAATAATTTTGATTTATAAGACGATAGAAGAATCATACCAGCGCATGTTCCCAAAACATTAATTTTCATATTTAAGATTTTTTCAACAAATCCATATCTATTCAAAAAATCTGCTTGAACGCTACTCTCACCTCCTGGCATAATTAGGAAAGTTAAATCATCGTTTAAGTCAGAAATTGATTTTATAAACTTATATTTAAGTTTCAAACCATCAAACACACGTGCAAACAGGTGCCCTGCACCTTGGTATGCCATTATTCCAATAAAAATATTACTCATATAAATTATTTCATTGATCCACCGAGCCCTTCTGAAATCTCTGAAAGATATTTATAATCATTCCATTGATGAACTGCATTAACAATTGCCTTTGCCCTGCGAACTGGATCCTCACTCAAAAATATACCACTACCAACAAATACAGCCTGCGCGCCTAACTCCATACATAAAGCTGCATCTGCAGGAGTAGCAACTCCGCCAGCAGCAAAAAATGGGACAGGCAATTTCTTATTTTGACGCGCTAGATCTCCGATCTCAAATGATACCCTCTCTCTCTTGCTACAAAATTAGTTAACTCTTCATGACTCATAGATTCAACTTCCTTAATCGATTCTTTTAAAGCTCTTAAATGCTTCACTGCTTCTGCAATATTTCCTGTACCGGCTTGACCCTTACATCTAATTAACGAAGCACCCTCCTGTATTCTTCTCAGTGCTTCACCAAGATTTCTACAACCACAAACAAACGGAACTTTAAATTTTGTTTTATCTATATGATATTGCTCATCCGCTGTAGTAAGAACCTCGCTTTCATCAATACAATCTACAGATAGAGCTTCTAAAATTCTTGCCTCAGTAATATGACCAATTCTGCATTTCGCCATCACAGGAATTTTCACAGCACATTGAATTTCTTTTATCATCTTTGGATCACTAGCTCTTGCAACACCTCCGTCTCTCACAATCAAGGCAGGAACTCTCTCTAGTGCCATCACAGCTGACGCACCAGACTCCTCTGCTATTATGGCTTGCTCAACATTCATAACATCCATAATAACTCCACCAAAAAGCATCTCTGAAAACAAAACATTAATATTATTTAATAAAGTTTTATTCATTTACACCTCCATTAACAAAATATAAATTATGATATAACTATTGTAATTTATATAAAAATTCAAATCAATGAAATTTTTATTCTTTAAAACAAACTTGTAAAATACTACATATTTTGTAAAATATAAAATTATTTTTATATAGCAAAACATGAAGAAATTGGCATTATTAATTTTAATGTTATCAACAATTTTGTCATCAGGATGCTTACCAACAATTATTGGAACTGCAGCAACAGGTGTTGTTAGCGTTGGGCAAGATAGAAAATTTTCTGAACTTAAAGGAGATATAGAAATTTGGACATCAATAAAAAATCAATTTATACAATACAACTCCAGAGATTTATTTAAAAATGTCAGCGTAAAGGTAATTGAAGGAAGAGTCCTCCTAACTGGTAACGTAGAAAAAGCAAAAACAAAGGCATTAGCCGAAAAGATTTCCTGGATACCAAATGGAGTTGTTGAAGTAATAAATGAAATCGATGTCAATGATGACAATGGATTAAAAACTTCAGCAAAAGATATGGCGATTACAACGCACATAAAAACACGACTAGCTTTGGAAAAAAATATCAAGTCAAATAATTACAAAATAGAAACAGTAAGTGGAGTTGTATATGTTATAGGAACTACAAAATCACAGGAAGAATTATCTAAGGCAATTGACATAATAAGTAAAGTTTCTGGCGTGAAAAGAGTTGTGAATTACGTACTAATCAAAGAATAAAAACTAAAAACAATATTAAAATAAGTGTTAATGAGGATTGTATTTCTAAAAAAATTTTATTTATAATCGATGCGGTAGAAAATCTAAACTGGAAGCGCGACAGCTCTATGACACTTGCTGAAAATGCTGAAATCCTGCAAAATCAAATATATTTCTGTCAATCAAAAGATATTTTTACAATAAAGAATCATGCGTATTGCCATGGACAAAATTTTTCTATATCTAATAGATTAGAAAAACAATATAAAATCATAGAAGAAAGAGAAATGTATAATTTGAATGAATTTCAAATTATAATGATCAGAAAAAACCCTCCTTTCAATGAAGCATATCTCACTATGACACATATGCTAAACTTAGTTGATCAGTCAAAAACATTAATTATAAATAATCCGAAAATCTTTCAAACATCATCTGAAAAACTTCTAACACTTAATTTTCCAGAATTTATTCCAGATACTCTAATAACTGGAAATATAGAGAACGCATACGAATTCTTAGAAAAACATAATCAA
This sequence comes from Rickettsiales bacterium, assembly GCA_044347385.1. GTDB lineage: Bacteria > Pseudomonadota > Alphaproteobacteria > Rickettsiales > CAIPFW01 > CAIPFW01. The sequence goes on along the minus strand of JBIKUW010000072.1, from coordinate 2,324 downwards.
ATAATTCTTAAGCCAATAAACAGCTATAGCAGTTATGACATTTTCTTAATAAATAAAGGAGATTACAACATAAAAGTTATTTTTGAAAATTTGTTGCAAAAATATACTAATTGCCCTATAATAGTTCAAAGGTTCATTAATAATGTTACCAAAGGAGATAAAAGAGTAATAATAATAGACGGTGAAGTAATTGGAAGCTTTTCAAGGATTCCAAAAAAAGGCTCGATACTATCTGGAACCGTTCATGACTCCTCTCTAGAACTATCTAGTTTAACAAAAAAAGAAGAACTCATAGTTGAAAAACTTAAGCCGTTCCTTATAGAAAATAAGATATATTTTGCAGGAATTGACATTATTGATGAAAATTTAACAGAGATAAATTTCACTTCTCCTACTGGAATACCAATTCTGATGGAATTAACAGGTGTAAATTATGGCGAAAAAATCTGGAATATGTTTGAAAAAATTTATGACAGAGAAATTATAAAGAGGTAAAAATATGAATTATGCTGAGATAGACAACCAATATCAAAGAAATGATGAAGGTCAGACCTTCTTATTAACAATCACTCTAATGCTGATGTTATCGATATTTTCATTTTCAATAATACAAAACTACAATTTCCCTATATTAAATGAAACTAGAAATAATAATATAAATTACATCAATAATACAACTCAAAGCGATGCTAGCCTAGTTGAAGCACAGATAATTAATGACAACAATATTGAAGAATTAGAATATCAAACAACCGGTATTACAAATGAAGTACTGATTAAAGGCAAACTTAAAGAATGCCTTGATAAATTAATATTAGATGGAAAAATTCAGCAAGATAACCTAGATCAAATTCAAAACACAATTAACAATTTTTACGAAATCTCAAAACTACGCGACTTGCAAACAGAAATAAATATTAACTTAGATGATGAAAATGACAAGTCAATAAAAAAAATACTGCTTAAAATCGATGATTCAAGATATCTACAAGTTATAAATGACAACAATACTTATAAAGTAGATAAAATATTTCAGGATAAACTCAATATTCAAAGCCTAGATCTCAAACCAATTAGCACAGAAAACTTACAAAACATATCGCTAAAAAACAACAACTTACAAAATACAATTCCGATAGAACTAAAAGATTATAAAATAATTACAAAAACAATAAAAATTAATGACAATATACAATTTTTAAAAAACATTCCAATACAGCAATTAGTAAATTTCAAACAAACAAATGGAAAAACGAAAACGCAAAATTTAACATTAACCACACTACTTCATAAAACAAAAGAAAAAAACGAGATTTTATTCTTCTCGATTAGCAATGGAAACAAATCAATAAAATACTATGGTCAAAAAAATAAAAATGGTTCAATCAGTTATTTTACAAAAAATGGCGTAAGCGCCCACACAGTCTCAAATTTTGGATTTCCAATTAACTCTTCGTACAAAATCTCTTCAACTTTTGGAATGAGATACCATCCAATATTATTCTATAAAAGGATGCACACTGGAATTGATATTAGAGCAAAACATGGAACACCAATATTTGCACCATCTGATGGAAAAATAGAATTTATAGGATCTAAAAGTGGATATGGAAAATACATAATATTAAAACACAATGAAAAATATAAAAGCGCATATGGTCACTTATCATCTTTTGGGAATGGCCTCAAAGTTGGAAGTTATGTAAAACGTGGACAAATTATAGGTAAAGTTGGAGCCACTGGAATGGCTTCAGGCCCACACCTGCACTACGAAATAATGGAGAAAAATAAATTTGTCAATCCACTAAAGGTGAATTTCTCGCAAAATATCACACTTGACAAAAGATCAATGAAAACTTTTACACCAAATGTAAAAAATATTGACAGTGTGATGCATAAAATTGATACAATAAATAAAAATAATGTAAAAATTGCGTGAGTTAATTATTTGCAAAATAAAATCCTTTAGTATAATAATGTAATTAAGATGGTACTTTATGGCTGAATTCACATTACCAAGAAATTCAAAAATTATTCAAGGAAAAACTTTTGATTATAGCAAAGGGGCAAAGAAAATTGCTACAATAAAAATATATCAATACAAACCTGGCATCGATAAAAACCCACAACTGAATACTTATATTATAGATCTAGATAAAGCTGGAAGCATGGTTTTAGATATATTAATCTACATAAAAAATGAGATGGACTCAACATTGACTTTCAGAAGATCTTGTAGAGAGGGAGTATGCGGATCATGTGCTATGAATATTAATGGATTAAATGGGTTAGCATGCACAACAATTCTTAAAAAAGATAGCGAT
>JBIKUW010000071.1:0-6750 GCA_044347385.1 Rickettsiales bacterium | reverse complement strand
TTATAAGAAGAGACCCGGGTTCAATTCCCGGTTTCCGCATTTATTTATATACTTGCTCTTTTAACTTAGTTGGTTAGAGTGTCAGGCGCAAGTCTGAATACCCGGGTTCGACCCCCGGAGAGAGCTCAGCACAATAAATCAAAATTATTCATAGAAAAATTTTTATACGATTGTTATTTAAAATCAACATTATTCAAATCCATAATTTGTGCTACCAATCATATATAAAAGAAATTATAATGAAAAAATAAAATGTTATGGCAAAAAATGAAAATAATTTTTATGGGGTCACAAGAGTTTTCTGTTGAATTTCTGAAGGAACTAATGAATCATGGTTATGACATAACATATGTTTTTACTCGAGAACCAAAGCCAGCAGGAAGAAATCAGAAAATTACAAAAACACCAGTTCATGAATTTGCAGAAAAAAATAATTTAAAAATCGAGACTCCTAAATCACTAAAAAAACTCTCAGCGGAAGATTTTGAAAAACCAGACTTCATAGTTGTTGTTGGTTATGGACTTATTTTACCAAAACATTTCATAGACTATCCAAAAATTGCTTGTCTAAATGTTCATCCCTCGCTGTTACCTAGATGGCGCGGAGCTTGTCCAATTGAACGATCGCTATGGTTTGGAGACAAGGAAACTGCTGCAACAATAATGCTCATGGATGAGGGATTGGATACAGGCGATCTTTTATCTTATGAAAAAATGAAAATAGATGATAATGATAATTTTGAAACTCTTGGTAAAAAATTGTCTGACTCAGCTAAGAAGCAATTAATTGATGTGATAAACCGCTTTCATGATTACACACCGATAAAGCAAAATGAAGATGGAATGACATATGCAGATAAACTAAAAAATGAAGATAGGAGAGTAGATCTAGATAATAGCGATAATACATTCTCGTGTTACGACATTCATAATAAAATCAGAGCTCTTTCAAGCAAATCAGGATTAATAATCAAACTAAAAAACCTTGATGAAGAATTCAAAATTTTTGAATCAAGATATGAGATTTCACCAAGTAATTCAGAAGAACTAAAAGATTTAAAAGATGGATATTTTTATATAAAAAATAAAAAACTTTGCATAAAATTTCATGATGGATTGCTATTTCCTAAAATTTTGCAAAGAATGTCTGGAAAAGGTACAATAATATCAGACAAAGATTTTATCAATTATCTAAACAACAAAAAATAATTAAAATGAACGACCATAATGAAAGATTAAAACTGCACCTAGAAACAACAATTCACTCAATATCAGAATTATCGAATGGATTAACAGAAATAATAATTCATTCTCCTAGATTAATTACAACTATAGATATAGGAGAATTCATCAAATTTCAGAATTATTATAAATCCAATTTTTATTTAAGTGAACCAGTTGCACTAACACCAGTTTATTTGAATTATAAGGAGAATCTTGTGCATTTTATAGTACATGAAGTTGGAGCATCAACAAAAATTCTAGGAAATTTACAAAAAGGAGAAAGAGTTGTAACTATGGGTGCTGTTGGATCAAAATTTGATTTAAGCATCTTTCAAGATAAAAAAATCATTTTTGCGTGTGAGGACTTTCTACACTATTTAAATTTATTTTTACTCACAGAAATATTTAGTAAAAAAATTGCAAAGAATATTACATTTATCAGCGATAATAGCAACAAAATACCAGAGTTTTATAGAAATAAAATTATAGAACATGCAGATTGTGTCATAGATTGTAAGTCAGATAATCAAAAAATGATAAATCAGGTACACGATCTTCATAAAAATAACGACTATATAATCTCTGGCATCTCGAATAAAAATACTATTAGTGCGATTGAGAAACTACCAATAAAGATTATCAACTTGATCAATGCTCCATTGCAATGCATGATGAATGGAATATGCTCAAAATGCGTACAACAAAATGAAAGTGGGGAATACTTCTTTAACTGTGGAAAATCAAGATATCGTTTATATAACAGTAATTTTGATTACAACCATCCAAAGATGTGGCAAAATTCTTTAGTAGAAAAAATAAATTACATAAAAATAAAAAAATTGATTGAAGAAAGATGACCATAAAGATCCATAAATCATCAAATCATAATTAACCCATGAAAGAACTCTTTAGTGTACTCCAACAATCTCTCCCCCCTTTTTCTAGTCTTATACTATTATTTGGCTGCCTTTCTTCGACTTTTCTATCTAATGATTGCTCTTGACTATCATTGATGTCGCCATCAGTAAAAACTTTATCGTAAACATTTCCTTGATCCATATTTCTCTTGATTAAAAAACCCATTAAAAATTTAGCGCCACATTCAAACAAACGCAAAAATCCATACACTGATAAACAAGTAGTAATCAGCTCCCCTGTTGATATAAGCACAAAATCATCATTCTTTAATGCTCTTTCCTTAAAAGCATTAAAGAATACGCCTTTTATATCTTCGTGCGATATATTTGAAAATTGTATTAAATCCGAATAATTATTATCATCATATTTATCAGAAGATCTAGGCTTTCTCGACTTAACACTATCGATAGCTTGCGTTAAATTTCCTTTATAATTCTTTTGAACGAATCTTTCAACAGAACTGAGAGATAAATTTGGCCATTTCGGACATCCAGCTCTACCATCTGGAAAAAGCATTCTATAGGTTGATGAGCTTGAGAAAAAATTTGCATCACGCGAACCATTACAAATATCTCCATGATCATTGCAGTAAAAATCCCATGCCACTGGATTTGTTTCTTCTAAAAATTTCGTATAATCAGCATTTTTATCCCTGGAATTGGAAAAATATTTATCCAAAGCCTTTTTTTTACCACCTACAAGCTTGCTATCATAGCATCTCCACTTCCACCCTAAAACTCTACACGACCAATTCTCTCTCTCCTCAAAAATTTTCAATATAACATTCTCATACGCCCATCTAAAATTTGTTCCAGGGCGTTTGCAATTAATTACATATTCGGATGTAACACCGCTTATAAATTCACTTAATATCATCAATTTAAAAGCAAAATTACAAATATCCAAATTACTATTACTAATAAAATAAGATGATTGAAGAATAAATTGACTAAGAAGAACAAATCTTAAGGCCATAATTTCCAATTTCTTCGCAAAAATCAATAGCATAGAACTTTTATTATTGTCAATTTGATTTCCTCTATCTATTTTATAAGATGCAGACTCATACTGAAACAAACCGTCGAGATATCTTTTTGTAGCTTTTAATGCACGCTCCCTTGGAACTATATACCTTTTTCTATTATTAAGTTTTCCTGCCATATAATTACTACCATGCTATAAATTGCACTATTGATAGTAAAAACTAACACAATAAATTAATATCCAAAAGCACTTTTTAATTTATTAAAGCAACCTCTTCCTCCTTTTTGCAATCTCATATTATTACTTAGCAACTCCTCTTCAACATCGCAAATATTTTGTGGAACATGAAATGCCTCCATCTCTCTTGCGCTATCCGCAGTATCAGAACCAACATTCGAGAAATTTTTGGTTTTTATAAATTCATTACATTTCTTAATACTGCATATCCACACATAGATACAAAACCTGTGTATAATGCCATCTCAGATTTCGACATATGCAAAGGATAATCATCATGATTAACGGAAGGATTATAACTTGATGTATTACACGAACTATCCAATCCGTTACTTGATGATAATATTGCTTGTTGAGCGTATAAATTATCATCAGCAGATTTTCTCACTCTTATCAAAGCATCATCAGGAGTTATAGTAGAAGACAATCTTTTCATATACTCCAATTCAACAGGATGCATAGTTAAATTTGGCCAACCTGGGCATTGAGGACGAGCTTTTGGAAAAATAGCCCTGTAAGTATCAGAGCCAGTAAAATAATCTGGATTCGGATTGCATTTCCTCACAAAAGACTGAATCGTATTTGAACAATAGTAAGCCCATGCCACAGGATTTACCTCCTTAAACCATAAACTGTAATCTCCATTCTTCTTTTCTGGGTTAGCAAAATACTCCTTTAAAATCTTTCTATCACGATCTAACAGACTTTTATCATAACAACTGCTTTCAATGCCAAATATTCTACAAAATATACTTTCTCTCTTATCAAATACAGGTTTGACTACTGCATTGTAAGCCCATTCTAAGTCTGTGCCAATAAATGGACAATTAAATGGCCCTAAAGATGTAAATCTGGATTGTACCTGACTAATAAACATATTAAGTATTAATAGTAAACCAGTAGCCTCTCTATAACTATCCCTTGCTTCAGCCGCTGGAATTTGAAGCAACAGTGGAACTACGATGCCTAATCTTAAAATATTGATTTCCAAGGCTTTGATTAACATGCTAGAAGCACTTATTTTAGAATTAAGATATTTAGTTGGTTTAATCTTCAAGCTATCCAAACTAGCATCGATAGATTCATTTTTCAAATTCTCAGAACTTCTATTAACAATACTTTCATTTTTAAAAGAATATTGCACACCTGCTTTAGCAGCCTTCTCTGCGCGTATCATAGGAAGGATATGTCTTGTTTTTTTGTTTGATTTTATTCTATTCATACTATTGCCATAATAAAATAATACTATTAGTAAAAAAACTAACATAATAAATTAATATTGAGGAATTTTTAGCTTTCATATATCAATCGAAAACAATAAATTGATAATTGCTGCAATGATTGCTACACTAACTCCTTATTTAAATTTTTTTCTTTATCGTTCATTTCAACTCTTGTTTCTGTATCTAACTTCATCGAACAAAATTTTGGACCACACATAGAACAAAAACTTGCAACTTTTGCCCCCTCTGCTGGTAAAGTTTCATCATGATAAAGCCTTGCTGTTTCCGGATCTAACGATAAATTAAATTGGTCATACCAACGAAATTCAAAACGAGCTTTAGACAACGCATCATCTCGAAATTGAGCACTCGGACGACCTTTTGCCAGATCTGCAGCATGAGCAGCAATTTTGTATGCTATCATACCCTCTTTTACATCTTTATCGTTCGGCAAACCCAAGTGTTCTTTTGGAGTAACATAACATAGCATTGCTGTTCCAAACCAGCCAATCATCGCAGCACCTATTGCACTTGTAATATGATCATATCCAGGAGCAATATCAGTAACCAAAGGTCCTAAAGTATAAAACGGGGCTTTTTTACAAATAATTTCCTGCTTTTCAACATTTTCCTTTATTTTATGCATTGGAACATGCCCAGGACCTTCAATCATCGTTTGACAATCATATTTATCCGCAACATCCAAAAGCTCACCCAAAACATCAAGCTCAGAAAATTGAGCCTTATCATTCGCATCAGCAATTGACCCAGGGCGTAAACCATCACCCAGAGAAAAACTAACATCGTATTTCTGCATTATTTTACAAAGCTCTTCAAAATTTTCATACAAGAAATTTTCTCTATGGTGTTTCATACACCATTTCGCCATTATTGCTCCACCACGCGAAACAATTCCAGTAATTCTGTTTTGGGTATATTGAACAAAGCGCAATAGAACGCCAGCATGAATTGTAAAATAATCCACGCCCTGCTCTGCCTGCTCAATGATTGTTTCCTTAAAGATATCAAATGTTAAATCCTCAACTTTACCTTTAACTTTTTCCAAAGCTTGATAAATCGGAACTGTTCCAACTGGAATTGGACAATGACGCAAAATTGCTTCGCGAATTTCATGAATATGATTTCCGGTTGACAAATCCATCAATGTATCTGCACCATATCTAAGAGAAACAAGCATTTTCTTGATTTCTTCCTCGTTACCAGAAGTCACTATAGAATTCCCAATATTTGCATTTACTTTAGTTAAAAAATCACGCCCAATAATCATTGGCTCAGCCTCTGGATGCTTTGTGCTCAGTGGAATAATTGCTTCACCGCAAGCAACTTTCTCTCTAACAAATTCAGATGTAATCAAATCATTTGGACGACCCAAATTCTCGCGAATCGCAATATATTCCATTTCCTCAGTAATAATACCTTTACGCGCATAATACTTTTGAGTTCTTATACTGTCATTCACACGATTTTCTATCCAACCTTGCCTCAATTTTGGCAACGCATCACCAAGATAATTTTTGTCACCATATATACCAGTTGTATCATAAACAACCAGACTCTTCTGATCTTTATCACTTAAAGCAATCTCACGCATTCCAACATTAACATCAGAATACCTTTCACTATTAACGTAAATTTTACTTGATGAAGGAAAAGCTTCATTACTAAATTTATATTGTTGTATCATATTCTTACCTGCATAAAAACAGGTGCTTTGCACGATTAATTCTCACTCCTTAGCGTTACAAAAACAACAACCCTAAGTTATAATGGTATAATCTCAGCTACACTTCTAAGAGCAAGCACCCATGGAGTTAAACTTTATTTAACAATAATATAACAAACATTTAATTTAAAACAAGAAGTAATATTTTTTACACAAACAGGTTAATTATACTTAGCAAATTTGACTATTAACAATTAATTTACTAATATTTATCTAAATAGAATTAATAAATAATATGTCACTAAAAAGAAAATTGTTAAATACATTAAAATCTTCAAACAACAATCTATACTGGCATATAATTCATATAATCCATGAAGGTCATGAATCTTCAAATAAAAACGACACTATCATTAGAAAAATAATCGTTGAATCATTACTGCTTTATTTCACTTTTGAGCAAAATACAACAAACTCGAA
>JBIKUW010000005.1:0-22874 GCA_044347385.1 Rickettsiales bacterium | reverse complement strand
TGGAACATTTTTATACTCGATTCATTATAATTTTTTAAATCAATAATTTTATTTTTAGGATATTCTTTATAAGAAAATGTTCCACGTGGAACATTTTCTGTTATTTGTAACAAGTCCTGATTATTGAACTTTAGAATTTTGCGGATAATATAGTTGTTTTGTTTTTTATTACCATATAGTTGATTGTCAATTTTAATTATTGTATTTATTTTATCTCTATACTCATAAATTATTGCATCTGGTGATGTATTAAGAAAACATAGCATTATTCCTGCAAAGTAGAAGAATGTTCCATAAAAACGCCATGATTTTTGCCAGACTCCAATCCATATTACTCCAAAAATCATAAGAGCGAATGATAGTAGGGATATTTGGTGTGTTTGTATGTAGTTATATGGAAGTTTTCCGCAAAAGCTACTTATTTTATTTAAAGTCGCGATTGATGTTTTGAGCAAAAGTTTCGATATATAAATAAAATGTTCCACGTGGAACATTTTTGCTATTAAGTATAAGATTGTAAATCCAATAATAATAGTTGCTATGGGAATTGCGATTAAATTAGTGAGCAAAGTGTACGTTGATGTATTTTGAAAATAAAATAATGTAATTGGCATTATTGCTAAATGTGGAATCGCAGTTTGTGCTATGATGCTAAAAATCCAAAATGTTCCACGTGGAAGATTTTTTATTAAATCTCCAAATATTTTTTTTATTTTGTTGCATAAATTGTTCCACGTGGAACATTTTGACAAATTAATCTCTATTTTGTTATTAGTTAATTTATTGATATGTTCTAAATTATTGTAATTTTTGAGTAAATTTGTATATCTTTTTACATTAAAACAGACTAGTGAAAAAACCGCGCAAATCGACATTTGTAGGCCTGGATTTAGTATAGAATGCGGTTGAAAGATTAGTATGGTAATAATTGTATAGCTAATTATTTTTCTATTAATAATTTGATTGCCATTAAATATTGATATATTAACAATAAATGCCATAATTACAGCTCTTTGAGCTGATAGCGTGACTCCAGAAAATGTCAAATATAGTGAAATAGCGATTAGAGAGCTAAATAGAGCAATTTTGTCTATAACATGATACTTTATATGTCTATCGAAAAAAATAGCGCTTAAACGCCTTATAAATGAGATGAAAAAAATGCTAAAAATTGACACGTGTAGGCCAGATATTGCAATTAGGTGAAAGATTGAGCTTTTCTTCATGTTGTTCTTCAGATCTTCTTCTAAAAAACTTCTATCTCCAACTGTAATTGCTGATATTATTCCTCCAATTTCGCTTCCAAATTCTTCCACTATATATCGAGAAAATTTGTATCTTTCTTGATTTATTTTATCCATAATAGATGGTTTATATTTTTGGAAATTTTTGTTAATTTGCATTGCATGCCCCGTACCAATTATGTTTTGGAAATATGAGTCTCGTGCAAATTGATAGTCGAGTTTGAAAGATGGAAGTGGAAGTGGATTCAACGTAAGTTTTCTAAAACTTACCGATTCGCCAACTTTAATTTGTGCTGCGTTTTGATCATAGGTGCAAATTTTTACTAAGCTAGACTTGATGATTGATTTGTTGATAATGCTATTTTCTGAATGTAAATATTTGACAATAAAGCATATTTTGATTTCATGTTCATATCGTATTATATTTTTGATTTGTCCATTTACATTTTCAATTGAAATTCTAAATTTTATTAGTGGTTTATTATGTCTGATTACGTCAATTTTTGCTAAAAATATTCCAAGCGATATTAAAGAGTATATTGTAAATATATAGAAGAGGAAAATTAGTGTTCGATTTTGTTTATAAGAGACTAATTTTTTCAATATATAGGTTGCTGATATTGTAATCACAAGATTTGTAATTATTTTTATGATTGCAAGTTCATTTTTCAAGTTGAAATAAAATATAATTCCAATTGCCATAAAAAATGGTATGAAGAGAGAGTGGTTAAAATACTCGTCCCAAAAATTTTCAATTTGTCTTTTAAAAAAAATTGAAATACTCAATATATTAAATTGTTTATATTTACTATAATTTTAACATTAATAAAATTTTTATCAAGTTTGATTTTAATTCTCACTCATCTATTTGCTCAAATAGATTGTAATATTTTCTTTCTATAATATTACTGAAAATGAAGTTTGTTGCAAGTTGTGAGATTTTTGGTGATATCAAAAATCCATGTCTATACAGTCCGTTTATTTGTATGAAGTTTTTGTTCTTTGTGTAAAAAATTTTTGGCAGATTGTCTGGTAAAGCTGGCCTGAGTCCTGAGTTCATTTTTAAAATTTTTGCTTCTCCAAATTTTGAATTTATAGAAAAAGCTGCCGTTAAAAGTTCAAGTGCTGATCTAACAGAAATTTCCTCGTTGTTTGAAGATTCTATTGATGTTGCGCCAATAATAATTTTATTGTTTGCTCGCGGCGCAATGTAAAGGGGAAATCTTGGATGGATTAAACGGATTGGTCTGGATAATTTAATATCCTCTGAATGCAATGTTATAATTTCTCCTCGAACGCTGCGTAAATTTTTTATATTTGAATTGTTAGATCTGCAATCTATGATGAGGTCGAATTTTTCTTCCACTTTATTATTTAGAGTTAATGCGTTGTTTTGAGAATCAATATTTGTTATTTCTGTTGAGAAGTATATTTTTGTGTTTTTTGAATTTTTTAGTTCAACAAGTAGACCTTCTAGGATATCTGAATTGTCAATCTGAGCTTCATTTTCAAAAAATAATCCTTTAAAGAATTTTTTTTCTAAATCACTCTCTAGTTCTTCGATCTCATTTTTATCCAGATTTCTGTACTTAATCGTACTAGTTTTAGAATCTATATTTCTTCTAAAGATTTCCAATTCTTTTTGGTCATTATGATGCGCTATTACTAGCGTGCCAGTTTGTTGAAAAAAAATAGGGCGATTGATTTTTTCTATAATTTTTTTCCACAGATTTATTGATTCTATGCCAAGGTCTCCTATTATTTTTTCTGCATTACATAATTCACAAAATGGAGATAGCATACCAGCAGCAATGCTTGAGCAATTCTGATCGTGTTTTTCGTTTTTATCAAATACTGATATTTTGAAGTTTTTATTTAGATTTGATAATTCAAATGCCAATAATCTTCCAATTATACCAGCTCCAATGATTGCGATTTTCATCTGTCTTGTTTTTTGTATAAATTGTATGCTTTGATTCCACCTTCTAAATTTAAAACATTTGTGAAATTTTGTTCTTTTAAAAATTGTACTGCAGACATACTTCTGATTCCTGATCTGCAATATATTATCATTCTTTTGTTGAGATATTTTTCAATTTTATCTAAGCTGATGTGCAAATAATCTAATTGTATGTGAATATCATTTGTAATTATTCCATCAACTATTCTTTCCTCTGAAGTTCTTACATCTAATAAAATAAAATCATCTTTGTTTTTTTCAAATTGTATAAATTGTTCCATTGAGCAATTTAAGTTGTTAGAGCAATTTTGTTGAATGATTTTTATTTCGTTTATTGTTTTGTTCAGTCCGCATAAATTACACTCGTCATTTTTTGACAATTCAATTTTTTTTAGTGTATTATTCAAGCTATCGTAGTTTATTAAAAATGTCGAATCATTATTAATATTCATATCTAACAGGAATTTGAGAGTTTCGTTTGCTTGCATCGACCCAATAATGCCAGTAATCATATTTGTCACCCCGGCCTCTGAACACGATTGCGCCTGCCTGTCATGAGTTGGGTGTATGCATCTCGCGCACGGAGTATTCGCTTTTTGGAAATTATGCATGACCATTCTGCCATGAAGTTGATAAACCATCCCAGAGATAAGTGGTTTTTTTAGAAAGTAGCAAGTATCATTTATCAAATATCGACTTTGGAAATTATCAGTACAATCTAGAATTACGTCGTATTGCTGTATGATTTCTTTGCAATTTTTTTCATTGAGAAAACATTTGTGTTTTATTATTTGAATGTCAGGGTTTATTTTTTGAAGTGTTTCGTACGCAACTTCTATTTTTTCTTCTCCGATATCTGATGGAGTGTAAATAATTTGTCGTGCAAGATTTGTTTCTTCTACTAAATCATTTTCTACGATTCCAATTTTTCCGATGCCGGTGGCGGCTAGTTGGATAGAGGCGGGACATCCCAGCCCTCCAAGACCAACTATTAAAACGGACGATTCCAATAATTTTTTCTGTCCCTTTTCTCCAATTTCTTCTATTGCAGTTTGTGCTTTATATTTTGTTAGCATCTGTAGTGATATTGCTGTTATTTGTTTTTAATTATAAAATAAATTCATTATATATAAAAGAATAAATTTGTTATGAAATTAGTTATAAATGGGGAGGAGAAAATTTTTGATTTTGATAATCTTTCTTTAGATGAATTTTTAAAAAATCAGAATATCAGAATAGAATATGTTGCCATTGCTGTGAATTGCAAATTTATTCCAAAAAGTATGTATAAAGATATTGAATTGCAAGAAGGAGATGACATCGAAGTTTTAACTCCAATGCAAGGTGGATAATCTATTATTCTGCTTCTATTAATTCAAATTTTAACTTCATTTTGTTATTTGTTTCTACATCAAAATCTTGAAAAGAGTATTCCTCTATTTTGCAATTCTTTATTCCAGCAACTTCTTTTAAATCCATTTCTATCTGTTCAAAAATATGTGGGAAATTTTTTTGATTGAAGTAGATATTTAAATTGATTTTAGTTTTAATAGATAATTTTAAATTACCTTTGAATTTTCTAACTTCCTCTAGAATTTGAATTAAATTTTCTCCTTCGTGAGCGTAGTGATAATTTTTGAAGTTTGTAAAGTCACTATATTCAACCCAATTATTTTGTTGATGTATAGATTTTATGTCTTTGAAGAGAGATAGATATAGTTCTTCAGCTGTAAACGGTAGATAGATTGCGAAAACTTTCAAAATATTTTGTATCAAAATTGACAAAGTTGTCAGGGCACTTAAATAATTTGAATTTGTAATCCATTCTTGTTCACCATATGCTCGTGTTTTGCAAATTTCTATATAATTATCACAAAAATCATTCCAGAAGAATTTTTCTATTAATTCAAGACTTTTAAAATAATCAAAGTTATTGAGATTTTTTGTTACCTGTTCAATTGTATTTGCGAATTTGTTCATTATCCAAATATCAATCAAATCGGTGATTTTTGATGTATCGAGATTTTGCAATATATTTGGAATTTCCTGATTGCATCGATATTTTGCTTTGTTGCGTGTTTGCCAATCTTCCGAGGAAAATTGTTCTATATTGCTTTCGCCATTTGTATTTGTTTCAGGTACCGGATTGTATTTGAGAAGTTGTGTGAGAAAATTTACAACATTTTTTAATTTATGGATGAGTTTTTTTCCAATTTTTAATATATTTTCATCAAATTTTGTATCAGATCCTAAATTTGAATTTGCTGACCAATATCTAATTGCATCTGGCTCATATTGTTCTAAAAGTTTTATTGGATCAGTGATGTTGCCTTTTGATTTACTCATTTTTCCGCCATCTTTAGCAAGACACCATCCACTTATCATGATATTTGACCAAGGAATATTTCCTTTTCCAAAATGTAGATATGATTTTGCAATTGTGTAAAATGCCCAAGTTCTAATGATTTCATGAGCTTGTGGTCTTAAATCCATTATAAATAATGGTGAATTTTTTGCTTTTTCTAATGCATTTTCAACATTAAATTCTTGACCGTAGAGTGCATTTATAATTGGCGTTAGAGAGCTTGTGAACCATGTGTCAAAAACTTGAGTTAGATTTTTATTTTCATCATTTGGTATTTTTATTCCCCAATTTCTATCACGTGATATACACCAATCATGACGTAGATTTTCAATCCAAACCCTGATTTTTTCAAACATTTCTTTAGGTAGCCAGTGAATTTTTTTTGCTTCCTCTAAAAGTTGTTCTTTGAAATCAAGAATCTTTATATACCATTGTGGAGTTGGGATTATCTCTAATTTGCATCCAGATCTTTCGGCGCATTTAATCGTTTGTGTGATTTTTACGCTTTGTTTTATTAGATCTTTTGATTTTAATTCTTCAATTAATAATTTTCTGAATTCTTCTATTTTATATGATTTATTTTGATCATAATTCGAAAGTATACTTGCTGCATTTGAATTCATCTTGCCATTTTTTTGTATTGGAAAATCTATTTCATTTAATGACTTAAAGATTTCAGGATAAATTGATGAGTATTTCTCCCACCTTTTTAGATCTAATTCATCTCCAAATGCACAGCACATCATAATACCGCTACCTTTCTCTTTTATTACATCTTCATCAGGGATAATTGGAACTTTTTTATTATAGAGAGGAGTGAATAAAAATTTATCTTTGAGATGAGAATATCTTGAATTTTCTTCTAGGCAATCCGGATGTATAAATATGCAGAAGCATGAATATAGCATTTCTGGTCTAGTAGTTGCAATGATCACATTTTTCCCATCTTCATCTTTGAATAGAATATCGTGCATTTCACCTTCAAATTCTTTATCTTCAATTTCCGCTTGAGCAATAGCTGTTTCATCAATCCAGTCCCAGAATGTTGGTTTTTGTGCTTGATAGACTAAATTTTTATTTTTTAAATCATTAAATGATGCGATTGCAACTTTTTGACATCTGTCATCCATCGAGTTGTATTGCAAGTTAAAATCAATGCTAAGTCCAATTCTTTGAAATAAATTTTTGAATTCTGGTTCTGATTGTTCAATTATCTCTTTGCATTTTGCATTGAATACATCAATTGAATCATAATCTTTTGCTCTTTTATTGTATGTTTTTTCTGTGAGTTTTTCTGTTGGAAGTCCATTGCAATCATAGCCAATTGGATAAAAAACGTTTTTCCCAATCATTCTTTGAAAGCGTGCGATAAAATCTGTGTGACAGTAACTAAAGACATGACCAATATGAAGAACCCCAGAAATTGTTGGCGGAGGAGTATCTATTGAAAATATATTATCTTTATTTCCTGAATTGTATTTATAAATATTGTTTTCTTCCCAGTATTTTGGGTAATTATTTTGTGTAGTGTTCATCTTATAACCAGAGTCTTTGTAGTATTTTATAACATTTTTTGAATTTTTCTAATCAATTTTGAAAATTTGAAGAAATAAAGTTTACACGAGTCGATTTGTCATTCTATATTTTTAATGTTGCGGATATTTACATCTTTTTAATAAAAAAATTAAGATTATCAATTTGGATAATTTATATTATTTCTCAATATATTGATTTTGTTTGTATGTGTGAATTTTTCACTTAATGATAAATTTTTTCTATAGCGCTTTGATTTATTAAAGAAAAAATACATTAAGATATGCACATATAAATTTTATATGGAAGCAAAAAATAATTATTTTTTGAAATAATTTGCTTCCGTGGATTTTTTAAGGAATTTATTATGAGAATACTACCTATAAGGTATTTTTAAGTTTATTGGAAAATATATGTCGGGATTTAATATTTTCTCTAATGCGTTAGGTGATTTATTCAATAATGCATCTTCTAAAAATGAATCGGACTCTGTTAAGGAGCTTGATTCTTATATTAATCAAAATAGAGCATTGTGGAGAGCAGTAATTTTGCAGGCTATTATTGATATTTTAAATAATTCCTCTAGGACGGAAAATAAAATTGCAAAAATTGAAGCAAAGCAATGGGTTTTTCAAGATAATGAAGATTTTGTTCAAATTTGTCATTTAGCAGGATACAATATAAAGTATGTTAGGACCAAAATTATGGAAATCATGAGGCAAAATTTAGTTTCTAAAATAATAATAAATAAAATTTATAAGGAGGATAAGTTTGTATTGAATATTAATTCAATTCCCAATATTTCTTTAGATTTTAATTTAAATAATGCGCCTTATGAGAAAAAAATACAATATTTTAATTATATTTAATGAAATGTTATTGGTGAAAATGCTAGAAAATATTTTCACTTTTAAATGTATAGTATTATATAACTAATGAATTTTTTTAAGAAATTTTATGGATCTTTTTGTTATCTGCATATTTTTGTTGATGATCATTTTTGGTTTTTATAGAGGATTTATAAAAGAAATTCTTGGTTTGTTTTCCTTGTCTTTTTCTTTATTTTTATCTGTCGTTTGCAATAAATGGATAGTTGAGAATGTTTTTCATTCTGTGGAAAATTCTTTTGTTATATCAATAGTAGTTTATTGCATAACTTTTATGTTTTTTATAATAATATTTAGTATTATTGTCAAATGTATTTTAAGATTATTAGTAGATCAATCTGATTCGTTGATGGATAGATTTTTTGGTGGTGTTATAGGTTTTGTTAAAGCTTATTTGTTTTGCTTTTTTATATATTTTGTAATTTTTAGTTTTACAGTTGTTTTAAAGCCTGATTTGAACGAGAATAATAAAATTGAAGATATAAAAGATGTTAGTCCTGAATGGCTTCGGGATTCAAAGACGTTTCCTATCTTTTACAACTCAATTATTCGTTTGGATCATCTAATTAAAAAATTTGATTTATCGAATCGAGATTTAGGGAAGATTGATGATGTGAAAATCAATAAAGGTAAAAAAGATAATCATATTTCAGAGAAAGGTGATGCTGATAAATTAGATTCATTTCAGGATGATAAAGAAAAGAATTAGTAATATTGGAGTTATTTTTATTTATTAAATTAACTTTTTTAAAATTATATGACATATAATGGTGTTATATTATAATACTTTGATTTATTAAACATAGATGCAATGCAGGGACTGATAAATGCTGTTTTAAAACATGACAAAGCTGTAATTTTGATTTTACTAGCTATTTTTTTATTTGGTGTTATTAATTATATTAATTTACCAAAAGAGGAGAATCCAGATATTCAGATTCCTATGTTGTATGTTCCGCTTGTATTGCAAGGAATATCTCCAGAAGATTCAGAGAAATTGTTGATTAAGCCTTTGGAAAGAAAATTTAAATCAATCTCCGGCGTAGATGAGATGCGCGCGTATGCATATGAAGGTGGTGGATATGTTATTCTTGAGTTTCAATCAAATATTGATATTAAAAAAGCTATAAATGATGTAAGGGCTAAAATTGATGAGGCAAAACCAGAAATGCCAGACAACCTTCGTGATATTTCTGTTAATGAAATTAATATGAGTCTGTTTCCGGTGTTGAATATTATTTTAACTGGAGATTTAAGTGATAGAGATTTTAAAAGTGTTTCAAAGAATTTAAAAGATAAGATAGAGTCAATACCAGAAGTTTTATCAGTTAATGTGAATGGTGATAGAAAAGAAGTTATAGAAATTAATATTTTGCAAAAGGTTATAGACACTTATAAATTAAATTTAGATGATATATCTGGGATTATTGCAAGAAATAATTTTTTAATTCAGGCTGGTTCATTATCAACTGAAACTGGGAGTTTTGGTATAAAAGTCTCTGGGACATTAGATAAGATTGATGATATTAGAAATATGCCTATTAGAGTTGAAAATGGAAATATTTTAAGAATCAGAGATGTTGGTGAAGTAAGAGAGACGTATCAAGATTTTAAGACAATAGCTAGGGTAAATGGAAGTAAAGCTGTTGTGTTAGAAGTGTCCAAAAGAACGGGAACTAATATTCTAAATGTTATCAAAGACGTTAAAGATGTTGTGAATAATGAGAGGAAATATTTGCCAAAAAATCTAAATATCATTTATTCTCAAGACAGTTCAAAGAGAATTGAAGATATGATTAGAGAGTTGCTTAATAGTATAGGAGTGGCAATTTTGATAGTGTTCCTAGTTATAATATATGAATTAGGTTTCTATTCTGCCGTGCTAGTTTCAATGGCAATTCCTGGATCTTTTTTTATCGGAATTATAATTATATCTTTAATGAATTTAACAATTAATATAGTTGTTTTGTTTTCTTTGATTTTATCAATTGGTATGTTAGTTGATGCAGCAATTGTCGTAACAGAATATGCTGATAGACAGATGATAAATGGAATGAATAGATTGGATGCTTATAAAAAATCAGCTACAAAAATGTTTTGGCCTTCTGTTGCAGCATCATTAACTACAAAAATTGTGTTTTTACCTTTGCTTTTCTGGCCTGGGATTACAGGAAAATTTATGCGCTATATGCCACTCACTCTTATAGCAACTTTGGTTGGATCATTATTTATGGCATTGGTCTTTATACCAGTTCTTGGGAGTTATTTTGGTAGACCAAAAAAATTATCACATGAAGAGATCGTGAATATTAATTCTATTGAAAGTGGTGATTTTAATAGATTAGATGGCATAAATGCAAAATATTATAAATTTTTGAACAAAGCTTTGAAAAAGCCAAAAATGACAATTGTTTCTATATTTGGTTTGTTAGCTAGTGTAATAGTTTTATTTGGAATATTCAGCGTCGGATTTGAATTTTTTCCAAAAGTTGAGCCTGATAATGCAACTTTGGATATTAGAGCGCGAGGTAATTTATCAATCCAAGAGAAAAACAATATTATGAAGGAGGTTGAGAGTAAGATACTTGATATGAATGATTCTATTAAAGTTTTTTATTCAAAGACTGGTGTAGTAGATCAGACTTTAGTAAATAGTGACATTATTGGTAGAATATATTTGGAATTTGGTGATTGGAAAAAAAGACCAAAAGCTGATTTCATTCTTTCAGATATTAAGCAGAGATTGTATTCGGTTCCTGGCATTGTTGTTCAGACAAATAAGGAAGGGAAGGGTCCTTCATCAGGTAAAGAGGTTCAGATTCAACTGGTGTCTAGAAATAATGATGTTCTAGAACAGTCTGTGGAGATGGTCTTAAAATATATGAATGAAATTGGTGGCTTTATAGATATCGAAGATGGCAAGCCATTGCCGATGTTTGATTTTCAATTAGTAATTGATAGAGAGAAAGCTGCTCTAAATGGTGTTGATATTGCCTCCTTAAATAGAGTTGTGCCATTGATTACAGATGGTGTGACGGTTGCAAAATTTCGAGGCGGTCAGTACGATGAAGAGATTGATGTAAATATTCGTTTCAATATAAATGAGCGTGATATTGATAAATTAAGAACATTGAATGTTAGTACGATTAACGGTATGGTTCCAATTACTAATTTTATCGAGATTGCTCCGATAAGAAAGATTCAAGCTATTGAAAGAACGAATGCATTGCGATCACGATTAATACAGGCTAATGTCGCGCATGGATTGGTTGCTAATAATCTTACAAAGGCTATTTTGGAAAAAATAGATAATGATATAGAGTGGAATAAGGATGTGATATTGTCTTTCAAAGGTCAAGAAAAAGACATGAAAGAGACGAGTGCATTTCTTTCAAGCGCTTTTGCATCAGCAATTTTAGGAATGATTATCACAATCGTATTGCAATTTAATAATATTTTTATGGCTGGATTGATTTTAACAGCCGTGTTTTTTTCATTTGTTGGAGTATTGATTGCCTTGCTAGTGACAATGCAGCCTTTTGGTGTTGTTATGTGCGGCGTTGGTGTTATTACATTAGCAGGTATTGTGGTAAACAATAATATCTTATTAATTGATGCTTATTTAGGGCTGGTGAATGAAGGTGTTGATAGGTTTAAAGCGATAGAGAGGGCAGCTGTCTCGCGCCTGAGACCAATTTTGTTAACATCCGTTACCACATCTATTGGTTTATTGCCAATGGTTCTTTCAATGAGTATAGATATATTACATTTAGAGGTTGATTTTGGAGCTCCGTCAAGTCAGTGGTGGGTACAGCTTTCAACATCAATTGCAGGGGGCGTGCTGTTTGCAACAATTCTTACTTTGTTTTTCACGCCAGCTGTTTTAACATTACACGCAAGATTTGTTACAAGAAGAGAGGAGAAAGTATAAGATGGATTTTTGTGTTTGTGATTAAAGTTTTTCTTCACACGCTATTATTCTGATTTTTTCTTCGTTGAGTCTATAAACAGTCCAATCGCTCATTTGTTCAGCATTTAATTTTTGTGTATAGAAATCGATTGATGGTTTGTTCCAATCTAAACACCACCATTCAACTCTTCCGCAATTCATTTTTAAAGCTTCCTCACATATTTTTTTGAAGAAGGCTTTTCCATAACCTTTGTTACGAAATTTTTCTCTGACGTATATATCTTCAATGTATATTCCATATTTGCAAAGAAAAGTTGAATAATTATGAAAATATAATGCAAATCCAGCATCTTCATCATCTTCTTTAAGCAAAAGTACTTTTGCTTTTGGATTTTCACAGAATAAAGTTTTGTTGATTTGCTCAACTGTTGCTACTACTTGATCTTCTAGATTTTCATACTTAGCAAGCTCAATTATATAATCCAGTATTAAACTAGAGTCTTTTTCTGTTGCGTAAGAAATTGTGTAATTCATATTTTAATTAGAAATATAATTTTACTATTTTATTATAAATTTATAATTTGTTAATTCTATTCTTTAGCCAATCTAATATTTTTTTATCTAGAGATTTTTCTAATTTTAAAAAAATTTCAGTGTGATAGTTATTTATTTGTATTATTTCTTTATTATCAAGCATTGATTTTTCAATTAGTTTTGTTTCGTATGGAATCATTGTGAGATTTTCAAATTCAATAAATTGTTTATTTTCTTTGTTGTTTGAAATTTTTGAGTGCATTAGATTTTCAATTCTTATTCCATATTTGTTTTCAAAATATAGGCCAGGTTCATTTGAGAGAATTAAATTTTCGATAAGTAATTCACCGCATCTATTATTTATTGAATACGGTCCCTCATGCACCTCTATGCAATTACTTACTCCGTGGCCTAATCCATGATCAAAATCTAACTTTTCTTGCCATAAAGCATATCTTGATAATGAATTGAGCTGGTGCATAGGGATATTTTTTGGGAAATATGAATTTAACAATTTGAGATGAGCTTTCAGTACCAGCGTGTAGTGGAATTTCTCTTCATCAGTTGGTATTCCAATTGATAATACTCTCGTTACATCAGTTGTTCCGCCATAGTAATGCCCACCTGAATCTATAAGAAGCAAACCATCGCCTGAAATCTTTTTATTTGTTTCATTGAATGGTTTGTAATGAATTATTGCTCCATTTTCTTTAAACCCAACTATTGTTTCAAAACTACTTGAAATACAATTTTTTTCTTCTGAGCGAAAATTTTCTAGTGTTTTTGAAACAGATATTTCATCGAAAGTTTCATCTTTATCTTTTGATTCAAAAAAATACCAGAATTTTATAAAAGCTATTGCATCATCCAGATGTATTTTTTTAGTATTTTCAATTTCTGTATTATTTTTATATGATCGTAAAGAGCTACAGTAGTCCTGTTCAATTTTCAAAGATTTTTTTAGCAGCTCAGAATAATGAATAGAGATGTTGTTGCTAGTACCGATATTTTTTTCTAGTTCAGTAATTTTAATTAAATGATCTTCAAGTTTTGAGATATTTTCTATTTTTATATTTTCGTGATTTTTGATTTTTTCTAATTTATTCTCATCATAACAAAAAATTGTTAGAGTTTTTGTGTGTTTACCTAAAATTCCATAGCAAAGAAAAACCAAATTGTATTCAATATCAAAACCTCTTATGTTCAGAAGCCAGCATATCGATGCTGGATTGTTGAAAAAATAGAAATCATTTTGCATTTTCTCTACAAATTTTAGCATTTTGCTCTGGTAGCTTTCACCACTAAATTCTATTTCATAAGTGAATACATTTCTTTGATTGATTGTGTTTTTCTGAAAATTGTCTATTTGAATGCAAATAGGAATGTATTCGATGCTTTCATTTTGAAATCTTTCTAGTGTTTTTTTTGTGAAAATTTTTGGATCGAATCCAATGTTGCTTTTATTTGGGAATTGTTCTTTTAATTGTGATGAGAGATCTAGATCAGCAATGTTGAGAACGATAAATTTTGTGTTTAATTTTTTTAATTGTTGTTCTGCTTGGGTTATATATCTGCCATCAGTGATGAAAATAATTTTTTCTTTTGAGATAAAGCAAAAACCATTTGATCCGTCGAATCCAGTTATTTTTTCTAAATTTTTTGCATAGTCTGGAAGGTACTCAACATCAAATTCACATTTTGTTGCTAGCAAATAGTAGTCTAAGTTATAGGTTGTTATTTTTGATAAAAATTCTTGATAGTTCATTTTTATTTTTAAAATTTTCAAGAATTATATCAGTAAATTTTATCTTGTAGATAACTTATGCAGATTCCGCAACTTTTAAATTTTTTTGAGCAAATTCCCAGTCTACAACTTTGAAGAATGCATCTATGTAATCAGGTCTTTTATTTTGGTATTTTAGGTAGTATGCATGCTCCCAAACATCAAGTGCTAAGATTGGCTTCAAATTATCTGTTGTGATCGGAGTTTCACCATTTGGTCGATTGATAATTTCAAGCTTTTTGCTTGTCGTATTGTAAACTAACCAAGCCCACCCAGATCCAAATTGTGCTACGGCAATTTCTTTAAATTTTTCCATCATTTTGTCAAATGATCCAAAATCTTTATTAATTAATTCTAGTAATGTGCCATTTGGTTCTCCACCACCTTCTGGCTTCATGCATTGCCAAAAAAAATTATGATTTGAGTATTGAGCAGCATTATTAAATAAAGCTGTATTGTTGCTTTTAACGGCAAATTTGATTACTTTCACGATATCAGTTTCATCCTTCATTTCAGAAATATCTTCCAGCAATTTATTTGTTTTGTCAGCATATGCTTTGTGATGTTTAGAATAATGAATTTCCATTGTTTTAGCATCAATGTGTGGCTCTAAAGCATCATAATCATAAGGAAGTTTTGGTAATTCAAAACTCATAAAATACCTAAAAAAATTTTTTCAGACTTTATCTTTAAAACATTTTGTTGTCAAGTTTATCTTTCTGCTTCCAGCAGATTGATATCTGGATAATATTTTTATATAAAAATTTAATTATGGTATTTTGAATGATTGAGCGTAATGATTTGCAGAATTCTTTGAGAAATTCAATGAAAATGAGAAATAGTAGTTATTTTGGAGCTTTATATCTTGAGTTGAAAGATTCTGACTTTAGTTTAGAAATTAGTGATGATTGTTATAAATTTAATAAGAAAGATTCAGTTGATTTTATCAGCTTTTATTTTTTAAATGATGATAGAGAAGATGTTTATCTAGAAGCGAAGTTAGATAAAATTGTGATTAATAAACAGGAAATAAAAATGCAAAATGCACAAATAATGTTTTTGTGGAATTCTCATAGCAGTGATGGTGTTCAAGGTGATGTCACAATGCCAGAAATTCATAATCTAGGAAGCAAAAGATTGTTGATTGGTGATACTGAAATATTAGGTGAATTTATTTGTGATATTGATTTTATTGCTGAGAAAATAATTATTAAAAAATAAAGACCAAGATTCATATTGTAGAAAGTACTGAAGTTTTATGGTAAATTTGGATTACAAATTTATTTTAGAATAATATGTCTTATTTATTTGGAAAACATAAAGATTGGGAGTGTGTAATTGGTTTGGAAATTCATGCTCAAGTACAATCTCAAGCTAAATTATTTTCTGGATCATCAACTAAGCCAAACGCTGAGCAGAACACGCATGTTTCTCTTTTTGATGCTGCAATTCCTGGTACATTGCCAATTTTAAATATGTTTTGTATGGAGCAAGCTATTAAAACCGGACTTGCTATTAATGGTAAAATAAATCATTATTCTGTTTTTGATAGAAAGCATTATTTTTATCCAGATTTGCCAAATGGATATCAAATTTCGCAGTTTTTTCATCCGATTATCACTGGTGGTGAAATTTTCATTGAACTAGAGGATGAAGGAAAGCAAATTCAAAAAACTATTAATCTTGAGAGAATTCATGTTGAGCAAGATGCAGGAAAATCTGTTCATGATTTGGATAAAGGTGGAAAAGTGAGTCATATAGATTTAAATCGTTCTGGCGTTGCTTTGATGGAGATTGTTTCTAAGCCAGAGATTAATTCTCCTCAGGAAGCTGTTGCTTACATAAAAAAATTACAACTTATAATGCAATATATTGGATCTTGTGATGGAAATATGGAGCTTGGAAATTTACGCTGTGATGCAAATGTTTCAGTTAGAAGATGTGGTGATAAGAAGTTAGGTACTCGATGCGAGATTAAAAATCTTAATTCAACGAGTAATATTGAGGAGGCAATTAAATATGAAATTCAAAGACAAATTGATATTTTAGAAAGTGGAGGAATAGTTGAATGTCAGACTCGTTTGTATGACGTTGATTCTTGCGAAACTAAAAAACTGCGCGGAAAAGAGGAAGCAGAAGATTATAGGTATTTCCCAGATAATGATTTGTTGCCAGTAGAGTTTAGTGATGAAGATATTGAAAGAATTAGAAAAACTTTACCAAAATTACCAGATGAAAGAAAGAAAGAATATGTTGCTCATGGTTTGAATAGCGAGGTTATTTCTAATTTGGTAAATGATTGTGATATGGGTGATTATTTTGATGCAGTTATTTCTTGTGGAATTAAGCCAGAATTTGCTATTAATTGGATAAATGTTGAATTATCATCAAGGATGAACAAAGCAAAAATTTGTTCTTTTAAAAATTTGCCTTTATCTGTTCAAGTTGAGAATTTAGTTGAGTTGTTGAAATTGATAGAAGACTCAACGATTAATGGTAAAATCGCAAAAGATGTTTTAGATAAAATGTTTGATAGCGGTCTAGATGATAGTATTCCAAATTTGACAGCTAAGCAAATTATTGAGCGTGATGGATTATCTCAAGTTACTGATGTGAGTGCAATTGAAAAGATAATTGATAACATATTAGAGAGCAATAAGCCCAATGTTGAAAAATATAAGGCTGGAAGTGGAAATCTTTTAGGATTTTTTGTTGGTCAAGTTATGAAGCAAAGTGGTGGGAAAGCGAATCCGAAGATAGTGAATGAAATTTTGCTAGAAAAGTTGAAATAGATTACGCTTTATAATTTTATAGAGTCTTTACTCTGTTTTTTTTAAAGCATTAATTATCCAATTTTTGCGCAACTAACATATAGTTTACATCGATATCATTGCTCTCATACCAGCTTTGAGTGATGATGTCGAATTTGATTCCTTTTATTTTCTTTATTTTTAAATTTTCCTTTTCGAGGACTTTATTTATCTCAGATGGTTTTAAAAATTTTTTCCATTCATGTGTTTTTTTTGGAACCCATTTTAATATGTATTCTGCAGCAATAATTGCTTGAAAGTACGATTTTAAATTTCTATTTATTGTTGATAAAAATAGTAGGCCATTTGGTTTTAGTAGATTCGATAATTGTTCTAAGAATGCTTTATAATCTTCGCAATGTTCTATTACTTCAAGTGAAACTACTACATCGAATTTTTTTTTGGATTCAAAATTTTCTAAAGATGTATTGATATAATCAATGTTAAGATCGAATTGAGAGCAATGTTCTTTTGCTATTTGTATGTTTTCATAACCTGCATCTATTCCAGTAATTTTCGAATTTATGAGATTTTTTGCTATAGATTCACAAAGAATCCCGCCCCCGCACCCAACATCAAGAATGTTGATATTATTTATTGTGTTATCGATGCTTTTAAGATCTATATCATGATTTAACGCAATAGAAGATAGTATAAATTTTAATCTAAGAGGATTGATTTCATGTAGCATTTTAAATGATCCATTTGGATCCCACCATTCATTTGCTTTTTCTGTAAATTTATTTATTTCATCGTGGTTTGTATTCATTGTTTATTTTATTTTATTTAAAGAGATCGAAAATATTTATAATCATGAAGATCGGCGCTGTTAGCAGAAAGCTGTCAACTCTATCTAGAAAACCTCCGTGGCCAGGTATTAAGTTGCTACTGTCTTTCACGCCAAAGTGTCTTTTGAATGATGATTCAATTAGATCTCCAATTTGTGAGAATATTGAGAGAATAATTGTTGTGATTATGAGAATTTTATATTCAATATTGATATATCCGATAAATTTTAATATTAATGCAGAGATCACCGCAACTACTATTCCTGATGTAGAGCCAGATATTGTTTTGCCTGGGCTGATTGATGGGGCAAGTTTTGGTCCACCAATTAATTTTCCAAATATGAATGCCCCTATATCTGTTGATATGATGACTAATATCATGTAAAAAATCATCTCTACTCCTGATATATATCTTAAATATAGCATTGATATTGCGCATGGTAATATCAAAATTAATCCGCTTATACCCCAAAAACTAATGTATTTTTTATATTCAATTAATTCTTTTTCCTCTAGTTTATTTGTGGATATTGAAAACCATTCTAAATAAGAGATTATTGAGACAATCAATATAAAAATACTGAAATAAAAATTTCCTTGTATTATGCAAAAAATACTCACTCCTCCCAATATAATGCCTGATACAATTCTTAGAAAGAAATTTTTATTTAATATTTCAGTCATAATTTTTACTATTTAAATATTACAAATCATAATACACATTTTTTGAAAAAAGTTTAGTAATTTATTTGTACTTGCGCTCTATAATAGATAGAATCTTTTTATTTATTATTAATTACGTGTATGAGCTTTGTTTATTCAGAGTTTCTTTTTAGTATTGTGTCGGAAATGAGTTTTTATCTCATATTCTTTGTAATTCTTTTTATAGTGACTGGTTCCGTTGGTAGGTTCATAGAGAAGAGATTTCCAGATAATATAATTTTTGATAAGGAATTAGTAAGCAAGACTATAAGGCCAATCTATTGGATGCTTTCCATTATATTTTTTTTGATTTTTGCTTCCGTAGTGATAAAGTTGTTTGATTTCAAGGAAGATATATATAAGCAGATTTTGAATGTAATACCGACTATTAAATCACTTGTTATTGTTTTGTTTGTTACGCTTTCTATTCTGATTTTTATAAAGTTATTTCAAAAAAAATATATTGTGTTTAGGAGGCATAGCGGAGTTGCTGTTGATATTCAAAAGATTGATATGTTTTCAAAACTTTGCTCAGTTCTTGTTATGGTGTGTGCTGCTGTTCCGATTATGCAGATACTTGGCGTTGGTTTTGGTGCGATTGCAGCTATTGGTGGATTGAGTGGTTTAGTAATTGGTTTTTCAACTAAGGATTTATTTACAAATTTTTTTGGATTGTTTTCAGTTTACCTAGATAGGCCATTTGAAATTGGTGATGAGATTACAATTTTAGACAAAGGTATTAATGGTGTTGTTGAAGAGATAGGTTTGCGTACAACTACCATCAGAACCTCAAACAATAAGACAGCTGTTTATCTTCCAAATTCAATTTTCAATACATTGATTATTGAAAATAATAGTAGGATTCTTAATAAGATTTTCTTGCAAGAATTTAAAGTTGTATGTCGCGATCTTAGCTCATTGGACCATTTTTTTGATGTAATGAAAGTAGAGTTGAAGAATTTTTCTTTTGTAAATAAGGATATGAATTCAATTATTAGAATCATCGATTTAAATAATAAGGAAGCTATAATAAGTTTTAAGATTTTTTTTGACCCAATGGGTGGTGAGGATTTTGCTTATAATTCTAATAAGATCATGCGATTTATATTTGATAAATTCAAAGAAAATAATATCAAAGTTATAGATAAAAATGCAAAATTTATAGTTCGAGAAGGGTGACTTTGATTGTTTTGCCAAAAAATTGCTTTTGATTAGCGTGATGCTGAATAATCATGATATTTAGTGCTCTAAATATTAATTTATCATCAAGATGATAAATTAATATTTATTTGAACTTTCGCAGAAAAACATAATACTTTGAAATATTAAGTATTTGTAGTAATATAATAACATTTAGTATTGCTGTTTGATATGAGTGTTGTTTCAAATTTATTAAGTAATAGTTTTCAGAAGATTGGTAATTCTTTGGGGATTATTACAAGAGATATTGCCATAGATTTAGGTACAGCAAATACTTTAGTGTATGAAAAGGGTAAGGGAGTTGTTTTGAACGAGCCTTCTGTAGTTGCTATAGACGAAAATAATAGATGTATTTTTGGCACGGAGGCAAAGCTGATGATGGGCAAGGCTCATGGTGGTATTAGGGTGACAAGACCATTGAAGGACGGCGTTATTACTAATCCTGAGGATGCAAAGCATATGATAAACGGATGTTATAGATTGATGAATGAGAAGACCGGTTTGATAGGGCCTTTGATGTTGATTTGTACACCATCAGGTGCTACTCCTGTAGAAAACAAAGCAATACAAGAGGCAGCTGAGAGCTCAGGCGCCAGGGACGCATATCTTGTGAGTGAGCCAATGGCAGCTGCTATTGGTGCAGGGTTGTCTGTCAATGAACCTAGGGGCTCAATGATTGTTGATATTGGTGGCGGTACTACCGAGATAGCGATTATCTCATTAGGTGGAGTAGTGTACTCCTGCTCGATAAGAGTTGGTGGTGATGCTATGGATGAGGCGATAATTTCTTATATTAGAAGAAAATATAATTTATTGATTGGCGAGATCACGGCTGAAAAAATCAAAAAAGAAATAGGCGCTGCTTGTGTTGTTGGTGGCGAAGAAGACAATCAAAGCATGATTGTAAAGGGTAGAGATTTAGTTTATGGAATTCCAAAAGAGATAATAATCACCCAGAAACAAATTGCTGAGAGTTTATTTGAACCGGTATCCCAGATTGTTGCAGGCGTGCTTAAGGCGTTAGAGGCTTCTCCGCCTGAGCTAGCTTCTGATATTTCTGATTCAGGTGTTTGGCTTTCTGGGGGGTGCGCTATGTTGAAATATCTGGATTATGTGATTAGAAATGCTACTAAGTTGCTCGTGCGTGTTGCGGATGATCCACTATTTTGCGTGATCAATGGTATGGGTAATATTCTAGAAAATCTAAATAAGTACAAGCACGTATTATTTAGACAAGACTAATCTTGCAAACATTTTTTTAGATCTATAATACTAATATTGTTTTCTATTTATTCTTTAAAGTGGATCTCGGGGTAAGAAATATTTTTGAAAATTTGACAAAACTGTCTTTTTATATTAGTGTTTTATAACTTTTTATTATTAATTCTTTCATCATGAACATGAACCGTGATATTCTAGAAAAGAAGAGTGAGAATAGTGTTATTTTGAATTTTGGTCCACAGCACCCATCTTCACACGGTGTTTTGAGATTAGTGCTTGAAGTTGATGGTGAAGTTATTGAGCGTGCAGATTCGCACATTGGATTTTTGCACAGAGGGACAGAAAAATTAATTGAATACAAACAGTACCTTCAGGCAGTTCCGTATTTTGATCGTTTAGATTATGTTTCACCAATGTGTCAGGAGCATGCTTATGCTCTTTGTGTAGAAAAATTACTAGGAATCACTGTTCCGCTCAGAGCTCAATATATTAGAGTTTTGTTTTCTGAGCTTACAAGGATAGGAAATCATCTATTAAATATTGCTGCTTTTGCTATGGATTGTGGAGCGATGACTTTAATTTTATGGTTTTTTGAAGAGCGTGAAAAAATTCTAGAGTTTTATGAAAGAGTATCTGGTGCACGTTTTCACTCAGCATACGTTAGACCAGGAGGTTTAACTGCAGATTTACCAGATGATGGGCTAATTGATGATATTTGGAAATTCACTGAGCAATTGCCAAGAGTTTTAGAAGAAGCTGAGATTTTGTTAACAGAGAATAGGATTTGGAAGCAGCGTACTGTTGATATTGGAATTGTAAGTAAAAAAGAAGCATTGAATTGGGGTTTTTCTGGTCCATCTTTACGTGCATCTGGTATTGCGTGGGATTTGAGAAAGTCGCAGCCGTATGAAGTTTATTCTGAACTTGATTTTGATGTGCCAATTGGTAAGCATGGTGATTGCTATGATCGTTATCTGGTGCGTTTAGAGGAGATGAAGCAATCATTGAGTTTGGTTAAGCAATGTTTGAATAAGATGCCAAAGTCTGGTCCTGTATTGACTGATAATAAAAGAGTGGCTCCTCCTTCAAGAGAGGATATGAAGGTATCAATGGAAGCTTTGATAAACCATTTTAAATTATATACAGAAGGCTATCATGTGCCAAAAGGTGAATGTTATAGTTTTGTTGAAGCGCCAAAAGGTGAGTTTGGTGTGTTTATCATTAGTGACGATTCGAATAGACCTTATCGTTGCCATATAAAAGCCCCAGGTTTCTTGCATTTGCAAGCCATGGACTTTATGTCAAATAAGCATTTATTAGCTGATATTCCAGCGATTCTAGGTTCACTGGATATTGTTTTTGGTGAAATTGATAGATAGACTATGCGTATTCGTTTTGCTCAACTTCTTTCCATCCGCATAAATATCTAAGATATTGAAAACTGAGGATGGATGGTTTTTTTTCTTCGGATGTATTTTGATTTAGTGCTTGTTCTTCAGATATATTCTGATTTTGTCCAGTTTCTTGATCCTCTGTCACTGCCTTTGATTTCCTGCTTCTATTCCATAATTTTACTCCAAGTGTTGTTGCAATTCCAATCGTAATGGCTAGTGCGAATGATAATACTATTGTTGATGTTTTGTAATCTGGTTCCGAATCATGATTTTCTAATTTTCTATCAATCTCCGATGTTTGGTTTACCACAAGGTTCATAAGAATCAATAGATTTTCTATTCCAGTGCTAATATTGTAATTATTGGTGGAATTTTTATATGTTGCTCCTAGTGTTCTGATACCATTTTTGTTGAGATCCCTATACATATTCTCGTCCCAATGGCAGTTAACATCTCGACTGTTGTAACATTCAATGAAATATCTATAATCAACTTTCTCTCCATGTAATTTATTTAAATCCCATATCGCTCTATATACTGGTA
>JBIKUW010000070.1:0-6896 GCA_044347385.1 Rickettsiales bacterium | reverse complement strand
AGATACGGAATTATGAATGAACCTGAATGGATCCCACGCTTCCTTGAGATAATAAAAAACCTGCTATTCAATTAACTTATATAAAACAACCCTTTAAAATCCTCTCACCTAATAACAATTTAGGATTTGGATCATTAGTTTCAAAATAATCAGCACCATGATTTATAAAATTTTCTTTATTATTCTCCATAGAAATTTCACACAAATCTTCAGCAACTTCCAGCAATCTATCAACAACTTTTAGATCTTTATCTTCCGGTGATTCAATCATCAAATTCACTTCTCCTAGAAATTCTTCAACATCTAAATCTAATCTCTTCTTTACCTTAAACAAAAATTCATCCACTACTTTTTTATCAGAAAAATCCAATTCTAAAGTTTCATACACAGCTTTTTCTTTGTCGTAATACAAAATCTCCCTAATCTTCTCAATTAATCTTTCTACATGATCTGGATTATCCACTCTCAATCTGTACAGGCACTCATAAAGTTCAAATTTTTCCTTTGCCGTCATGTCATTCGTATTTTTTATATTAAATTTTGCCCCAATCTCCAATAATAAAAGAATTTTATTCTCATCATTGAATACACTAATTACACGATGAAGAGCAGTGTCTCCATTCTTATCTTGAGCATTGAAATTAACTTTGCCCAAATCAATCTTTGCAAAAAAATTTCTCAATTTCTCAAAATCAAATAAATCCGCAATTGTGTGAAAAGGTGTATGCCCATAACTATCTACTATCTCATTCATTAAATGTTGGTTTTCTATAAAAAAATTTTCCACCACATCCCGACAATGCAGCATCTCTTTTTTTAATTCCTCAATCAACTCCTTTAATTCTTCATCAATATCGAAATTATAATTATCGTTCTTGCGAAGATAATCTACCGATTTCAAAAGTTCATCTATTTTATTATTAGTTTTACTGCTAACAAAACCATTATTCAAAAGTTCTTTGATATTCTCTGGTATTTTATTCGAAATAGTATTTTGCTCCATAATAGAAATTAAATTAATAATATTAGTATGTTAATTTTTTATAACTCTAATGTCAATTTTTTAAATATATTCAAACTAAAATAAATGATCTACCGGGCCACAACCACCATTCAATCCTAATTTTTGATTTTTCGCACCATTTAAAGCTCTATTCAAATATTTACCCCCATTTTCAACAGCATCTAAAACATTCATTCCCTTCCCAAGATAACTACAAATCGCAGCAGACAACGTACAACCAGTTCCATGAGTATTATTCGTCACAACCCTAGAATATTCAAAACATTTCACCTCCGCCTTTCCATTAATTTTATAAATCAGATAATCTTTAGCATAGCCATCAATTTCCATGTGACCGCCCTTCACTAAAACAGCCTCACAACCAAAATCAAGAATTTTTTTTCCAGCAAAAACCATATCCTCATAAGAATTTATTTTTATATCACTTAATGCTTCCGCCTCATGAACATTTGGCGTTACAATGGTAGCCATAGGTATTAAAAATTCCTTCAGGGAATTAATAGCATCACTAAGCAAAAGACGCGAACCATTTTTTGAAATCATTACTGGGTCGAGGACAAAGTTTTGCACATTATACTGTTGAAATTTTTTAGCAATCAATTTTATAACTTCAGAATTGAAAAGCATCCCAGTTTTCACACTGTCAACCTTGATATCCGTGAAAATTGAATCAATCTGACTTTCTATAGAATTCAAAGATGAAGGGAAAACCGCCTTAACTCCTCGAGTGTTCTGTGCTGTCAGGGCTGTAACAACCGTCATTCCATAGCAACCAAGGGCAGAAAAAGTTTTCAGATCAGCCTGAATCCCAGCACCACCAGAGCAATCTGACCCAGCAACAGTTAATGTTTTATAATTAAAAGACATTATTTTTTATTATTAATTTTTAATATTATATATTATTTGGTGATTATATCTAATATTAAGTATGAATTACTTACATTTACAAAATAAGAGTGATGTAAAGTTATTGTCATCCCAGTCCTATAAGGGCATGGGATCCGCGCGTTCATTTTCCGTTACATCACTACGTTCTGACAAAATCCTACGCCACTAACAGGTACGTGGCTAGGATGACACTCTAACTTTATCATTTCAGAATTAAGTCATTGTCATTTCAGTTGCGTACTTGTTAGCAACGTGAAATCCGATAAGTCTTTATGGAATGTCCTGATAAGATCCTACACATTTCTCTGTGTGGCTTTGCTACCGAGTTAAGATCATATGTTTCCGCATTAAATAAGCGACTCTTTCGCTTTGGTAGCAACGTGGAAACGAACAAGTCGCTTAATGCGATGATATTGTGAGTTAGACTAGTGAATGAAATGAACGCTAAAAAGCTTGCGTCAAACGATAGAAGAAGAGAGGTTGCGGACATTTGAGTTACTCGGGGAACGAAGAATTCTTTAGAATTCGTAGTGAGGCTGAGAATCCTGCAAGGCATTAGAAATATCATGATGAGATCCTACGTTTAATAATAAAATATTAAACTAGGATGACAATATGGAGCTCCTGTCATCTCAGTCTTGTAAGGGTGTGGATCTTGTAATGAATTGGTGGTACAAAATATATATTTCTAAAACAATATACGGATTCTACGTTTCACTTCGTTCAACTAGAATGACAGCAGCCTCATGCCAGGATGACAAAATTTTTCAGAATGACTAATCACACTATTTAATCAATAAAGACAATAGTCTATCTAAGTCAACGATATTTTTGTAGTTAATAATTATTTGTTTGTTTGTGATTGAAATTTCGGTTTCAAAATTTTCTTCTAATAATTGTGCAATTTCGCCAAGGTCATACGATGGTTGCTGAGATTTTTCAGAAAGATCATTTTTTATTAACTGGTTTTCGTTTTGATTATTATCTTTCTTATCTAAGAATTTTTTTATCAAACAGTCAGTTTGTCTAATGTTCAAATTTTTTTTAATAATTTGTTCTGCAAGATCGTCCTGAGATTCATCATCTATTCCATTCGTGAGAAGAATTTTTGCATGCCCAACAGAAAGAGTTTTCTGATTTATAAGGTTTTTAACTTTTGGTGTTAAATGCATTAAACGAGTAGAATTTGAAATATAGGAGCGACTTTTGTTGAGCATGCTAGCTATTTGGTCGTGAGTATATCCATCGTTAATTAGTCGTTGATAAACTTCAGCTTCTTCCATCGGCGAAAGTTCTAAACGCTGCAAATTTTCAATAATAGAAATTAGAAAGGCTTTATGATCATCAATTTCTTTAATAATTACAGGAATTGTCTTTTGATTTGCAATTTTCGACGCCCTCCATCTTCTTTCCCCAGCAATAATTTCATATATATTGTTTGCTCCGCTATTTTTAATTTTCCTTACGATGATTGGTTGAAGAACGCCATTTTCTTTTATAGAACTAGCTAGTTCGTTCAGTGATTCTTCATCAAAAACTTTTCTTGGTTGTGTAGAGCACGGCATGATTGATGAAATATCCAGCTCTGTAACCGAATTACCAGAGTTATTTTCATTTATAGCAGCTATTGTTTCATTGTTATTTTGTATAAGACTAACTTTATCAATAAATAAATCCGATAGACCTCTTCCCAAAACTTTTCTATTCATTTTGTCCTACAAAAACATCTATTGGATTAAACATTGAGCTATTATTTTTCGAAGAATTTTTATCTGTGCTATCAAATAATTCATTATCAGGTTCAATTTTATGTTTTTTGAAAATTTCTCGCCCAAGTTCAACGTAAGCTTTTGATCCTATGGAATTTGAATTATATATTATAGCTGGTTTTCCGTGAGAAGATGCTTCCGGTAATGTTACATTTCTTGGTATAATTGTTTTATAAACAAGGTCTCCAATATTTTCGCGGACGTCGCTTTCTATCAATTTGCTTAAATTGTTTCTTTTATCATACATCGTCAAAAGGACTCCCTCAATTTGAAGTTTAGAATTTAGATGTACTTTTATTTTTTCAATAGTGTTGAATAAGTGGCTTAAACCCTCAAGAGCGAAGAATTCGCATTGAAGAGGGATAAGTATTGAAGTAGATGCAACGAGACTGTTAATTGTGAGAAGGCCAAGAGATGGTGGGCAATCTATTAAAACATAGCTATAGCGATCAATGACTTTTGCGATTTTATTTTGCAAAATATATTGCCAATTTGAAGTTTTTTGTAGTTCAAACTCAGCAGCAGCGAGATCCAAAGTTGCTGTGATTATATCCAAATTCGGAATCATCGATGGAATTATCGCATCTTCGATATCTATTCTACTAGTGAGAACATCATAAACATTGTTTTCTCTATCGCTTCTTTTGATACCAAGTCCTGTGCTTCCATTTCCTTGCGGGTCAAGATCAATCATAAGAATTTTATTTCTTTTGCTTAGATAAGCCATAGCAGCTGCAAGGTTTATACAACTTGTGGTTTTGCCAACTCCACCTTTTTGATTAGCAATCGAAATAATTCTTTTGTTCATAGCTTTAATTATTACAATTGTTTATTATTATAACAAGTATTTCTCATTTGGAAAGAGATTTACAAAAATAGTATTTAACTTTTTGATAAATAAAATTAGTAATAATTTAATAATTGAGATACTTCTACAATATTAGAGTGTTTTAGAATGAAGTTATAATCTTAATTATTAGCTATCGTTTTTTTGTTACTATTATTTACTATTTTCATTACTTTTTTATTTGCTCCAATTTTTATGTCTTCAAGAGTTTCAGAAATTTCAGTTTCAAGTGTATTAATTTCAGATTCTACTTTTGGACTATTAATTTCTCCTTTTTCGAGCATTTCATATATTTTGTCTTCTGCTTTTTTTTCTTTTTCTTTTTCTTTTTCTTTTTCTTCTAACATTGTTTTACTGAAGGTATTTTGAATTTTGTTGAATTCATCCAAGATGAATGCATAGCCCTTGAAGCCTTGATTAACTTCGTCAATTATGTTAATCAAAGCAGGTATGAATGATGAGTTTAACTCTGTATCTTCGAACTCTACATTAATATCTAAATTTGTCTGATTATTATTAAAGTCAAAATTTTCTAAATTTTCAAAATAATCAATTACTTTATTCAAAGACAGACAGAGGTTTAATTTGTCCTTATAGCTAAGTTTTTCAAATCTTTCTTTCAATAACTCATATGCCATATTTTTAATACAGTATTATTCATATGACATGTATATTAACATAAAAAATCAAATTACTTTTTATTGTTAAGAAATTTTTTCAAAAAACCAGTGTAATCCCTTTGCTCCTTCGACATCACTGCATAGATCGTATCCATTGTTTGCGCAGCAATCCATAATATTCCATTCTCTATTTTCTAAATTTTTTAAACATAAGGAATCTATAATTTCTTCTAAAGTCATAGCATTATGAAGGTCATGTTTATTTGCAACGATTAATAAAGGAAGAGATTTTAGTTCTGGTTCTGAAAGTATTGCGTGAAGTTCTTTTTTTGCATCGATCATTTTTTCTCTATCGCCTCTATCAACAACAAAAACAATACCTTTAGTATCACTATAATGGTTTTTACATTCTGGTTTAAGGCCGCATTCAACATTCCAAGAAGTAAATTGTACATCCATGAAATGTAAATTTTCAATCTCAAGATCACCATCTTTAGTAGAAATGATGTCTCCAAATTCAAATCTTTTCATTATCGTCGTTTTGCCAGCGTTTTTGAAACCGAGAATTAAAATTCTCACTTCTTTTTTTCTAACTAATTTGTCAAAAGCATTGCTTAATTGAATCATATAAATACCTACAAAATATAGAGCTAATTATTTTCGTTTTGAAAGAGTGTTTGATAGCCAATCAAGGCCTTCATACAGACCATCTCCTGATGTTGCGCACGTTCCTTGAATGTACCATTGTCTATTCCTAAGTGTAGATAGGCCAAGTTTTTCAGACACTTCCTGAACTTTCATAGCATTTGGTAAATCTTGTTTATTTGCAAATACTAATAATGCTGCATCTTTAAGTTCATCCTCGGATAACATTCTTGTTAATTCGTTCGCAGCTTGGGTAATTCTGTCTCTATCATTGCTATCAACGACAAATATTATTGCGTTTGTATTTTGATAATAATGTCTCCATAAAAGCCTTATTTTGTCCTGACCACCAACATCCCAAGTCGTGAAACTTATATTTTTATATTCTACAGTTTCAACACTAAATCCAATTGTTGGAATTGTGGTTACAACTTCACCCAATTTTAGTTTATATAAAATGGTTGTTTTTCCAGCTGCATCAAGACCAACCATCAAAATTCTCATTTCTCTTTTCCCAAAAAGTCCTGCGAATAGTTTTGAAAATGCGTCACCCATAATATTCTCCTAAATAAATATTTGTTTCATGATGATTAAAAATATTCAAAACCAAAAGCATCAAATATACAAAAAATAGTGAAAAATTTTAGAATAATTTTGGTAGTTAAAAATTGTTATTTTATTAAAATATTTATAATTTGCTTCCAAAACACGAAAAATAATATTAATTTAGAAATGTAGATAACTAAAAGAGTATTAAAAAGACAGTAACGATTGATATAAAATTAAATAAGGATAGTGATGTTAAATTTATCGGTGGTAAATTTGACACAACAAAAGGTTTTTGGAATAGTACACCTGATCATGGTGTTTTTGCAATTGGAACTGATGGAACTCAAAACACAATTAAATATACATTAACGAATAATGGTAACCAAGCTTATTGGTTGAACTTTACGAGAGAAGACGGAACAACTGTAAAAATTGAATCAATGGAAGTAAACAGTGATGGTACTTCTATGGAGGTAGTTCTTGATGAAGAGCCAAAGAAGATTAATTTAATTAATAAGAACGGTACTTTGGTTGGGAGTGAAGTTTCTCATCCT
>JBIKUW010000068.1:0-6986 GCA_044347385.1 Rickettsiales bacterium | reverse complement strand
TTCTGGAACTTTATATCTTGGTACATTCTTTTCCTTGTTAGGAATAGATGTAACATCATTTGCGCTACTAAAAACAAAAATCTTCTCTTCTTTTTTACCAAACAATCGACTCCATAATCCCATAAAATTCAATAAAAATTAATATTCACACTATCGAAATGCATTATATCAAAAATAAATTAATAACTCAATTTTTTATCCATGAAATGTTTCTATATTTATAGGCAATGCAATTTTTGATTGATTTTTTAATAAATTCAGAAATAATAGGCGGGAGAAAATTACATCCCTGTATGGAAAACTTTCATTGCAACGAATGACGTTCGCAACTAACTCTGGATGACCCTGAATCATAATATCTCCATTTTTTTTGTTCTCAACAACATAAACAATCCCATCTTCCGACAATCCAACGACTTCAAAGTCTGAATTCTTCAATCGATTGAGATTATCTCTATCAAAAGAAGAAATAGCATTATTGTGAGCCATTGGAATACCAACAATTAAATCATCTTTTGAATTACGCTCGTATTTGACATTATATTTCTTCTCAGCTTCCATCATTAATCTGCCAATTCTACTATTTTGAGAAATGTAAATATTATTTAATGTAGACTGGCAACTATAAAATTCTTTCGCAACATATGAATAGTGTTCACTTGATATAAATGGATAGGCTGACATATAATTTGCTGCTTTAAACTTACCAATCATATGTTCAACAGTATCTAA
The DNA here is from genome assembly GCA_044347385.1 of Rickettsiales bacterium. Lineage (GTDB taxonomy): Bacteria > Pseudomonadota > Alphaproteobacteria > Rickettsiales > CAIPFW01 > CAIPFW01. Next base: position 6,254 of record JBIKUW010000068.1, on the reverse strand, counting down.
CTTAATATCATTAAAATGCACAATTCCTTGCAATCCACCACAAATTCCAAGAACTTTAACTCGCCCTTCTTTCTCCAATCTCGCTATAGCTTTAGTAACAAATTTTCTAGCATATGGCTTTGGGTGATATGGCGGAACATTATAATTAAAATTGTCGCCCCCTATTACAATCTTTTTGATATGATTTTTCCTTAAAAATTTCCTCAATTCCACATAAACCATTTCATCAATACTATCAGAAGGCAAATTCTGAACTTTATCCCAACTTACAATATTGACATAATCAATTATTACTGAATTTTTGTTAAAACTCTCCAAAACCTCAATAATGTTATGCTTCATGATGATATCTTTCTTTTCTAGGCTCTTCAAAACACCTATATTCTCCAATGCTATGCTCTCATTGCAAAATAAAATAATAAATAAAAATATCAGATGTTTAATATTTATTTTCATAACCATATAAACATTAATTTATACATTAAAATATGAAAATTATAATAACAGAAAATATATAAAAAGAAGATGAATTTCTATCTTAATGAAAATTAAATATATGATAAAAATTTTTGGTTTTTCTTTTAATTTGCTACTCTATTGTTTTTACCTTATCGTTCCAGTTTTTTTGTTTTGCCATTCAAGACTTAAGTCGTTGTCATTCCATTCGAGTAAAATGAGACGTGGGATCCATTGAGTCATTAGTATTGTCATCCCAGACTACAAAGCGAAAGAGTCACTTTCCAATGTGACAGACATTCGAGAGATTCCATCTCTCAAACCCTTCAGGCAATACAAAAGCCCACTCCAAGGAACTGATTACTATTCAACAACTAAAGTTGTTGGTAATCCCTTGCGTAAGTCCACTGGACTTCCTCATCCATCATCTGAGATTACTCGGTGGCAAAGCCACACAGAGAAAGTGGACGTGGGGATCCTTTTAGGTGTAAGGAATGCTCTTTGAATGCATTACTAATAAACTGATAAGATCCTATGCTCTCAACAAGTAGAGAGCTAGGATGACAATATGAGACTGTTTTTATTCCAATTAAACAGAAAAGTGAGAAGTAAATTGTCATCCCAGTCCTCTGAAGGACGTGGGATCTTGTGAGAAATTAGAAATGTTCTGATGGGATCCTACGTTTAATGACAAGCATTAAACTAGGATGACAATTTTTTTTTCATCAATAATTACTGATGAGATTATACGTTCCTAACATGTACGGAACTAGGATGACACTAATGGTTCTTTCAAATTAATAGATATCATCAAATAATTTTAGATTTTAGATTTTAGATTTTAGATTTTAGATTTTAGATTTTAGATTTTAGATTTTAGATTTTAGATTTTATTCATCTGGAGCGGGAAAGGGGGTTCGAACCCCCGACCCCAACCTTGGCAAGGTTGTGCTCTACCACTGAGCTATTCCCGCATTTATTTCTATTGGCAATCAACATAACAATTCTAAATAAAATATTTTATAATTCAAGAGAAAAATCACATTTTTTATCATTTTATTTAAAAAATTTAAAATTACAGAAAAAATTCAGTACTTTTTTATAAAAAACATTATAATTATGAAAAATATGAGGCGAAAATGAAAGAGCAAGCTACACCAATGCACAAAAAATCTGGAACTATTTGGGTAAATGACGAAATGATCGAATGGGGAGATGCGCAAACCCACCTCCTTACACATGGGCTACACTATGGGACTGGAGCATTTGAAGGAATTCGATCATATAATGGAAAAATTTTTAAAGGAGATGAGCATTTCGATAGATTGAAATTTTCTGCAAAACATTTAGGAATCGAAATTTGCCATTCGAATGAAAAACTAATTGATATCTCCTACCAACTATTATCGTCGAACAATATTAAAAATGCATATATTCGTCCATTAATCTATAAAGGGCCAGAAACCACAAGACTAAATGGAAAATGCTCCGATAATATAATCATCGCTGCCTGGGAATTAAAAAATTATTTTGATGAAACAAAATTCAATAAAGGAATCAAGGTCACGTTCTCAAAATACACAAAATTGTCAGAAAAATACGCACCTGTTGGTACAAAAATATCTGGGCTGTATGTCTTGAATTTGTTGGCAAAGAATGACATTCCAAGCGATTGCGATGATGCAATTATTTTAGATGAGAATGGAAATGTAACGGAGTGCACAACATCAAATCTCTTTATAGTAAAAGATGGAATTCTTAAAACTCCTGCAATTACCTGTTTTTTGAACGGAATCACTCGACAGACTATTATAGAGCTTGCAATACAAAATAATATTCCTCATGAAGAAAAAACAATTTCTCCAAACGAATTAATGGATGCTGATGAAATTTTTATCGTCGGAACTGCGATCGAAATTATGCCGATATCATATGTTGATAATAAAAATTTTCAGATTGGTGATACAACTAAAAAAATACATGATCTATTTCGTTCTTTGGTCAATAATCTCTAGATCATCCTGACTAAATGGTAAGCATGGGATCTTTTCAAGTCTTTGTCATCCTAGACACGTACCTGTTAGTGTCGTAGGATCTCAGCAGTTGTTATAGATGTATTTGAAAAGAGCTTTATGGAGATCCCACGTCCTTCAGAGGACTGGGATGACAAAACATTTAAACAACAGTCTAATATTGTCATCCTAGTTTAATTTATTAAACTTAGGATCTCATCAGGACATTTCTCAAACCTCATCGGATCCCATGTCTCATTTCACTCGACCGGTATGACAACGACTTAAAGATCAAACGCCCCATTAAGTATCCTATTAAGATTTGAATTATAATTTATTTATCATTTAATTCTTTATTTTTTTACTCAACTAAAAGTTATTTAACTTATATAAATAATTAAACTTAAAATTGTAAAAAACATTCCTTTTTCAACATAAATAACAAAAATAGATTACATTTAAAGAATAAGTAACGAATTAATTTATTCGCTATTAATAACTAAAAATGGATTATTAGTTAAATTGTTATGGGAGCATCTCGACAAATTAAAATTAAAATACCAAATAATGAACCTAATAAAAAACATCATGAAGATTTAAGATTTTGGATTGGTGTTACAGGCTTTCTTATAGCATTTATTCCAGGAATCGTTGCATGCCAAATACTTCAAATCTTCCTCAACACACTCAAACTTGACTTCGAGCTCCTAAAAAACAAACCATATCTTATTGCGATTGCCTCGCTCTTAGCATTATATTTTTTTCTCAAAATAACCATATATTTCATCAAAAAATGCAAATTGGGAGAAGAAAAGAAAAGAGAAACACCTAGCCGTTACGATGATTTAGCTTTTTGGAACAAAACACTTCTACCATTAAGAAGATATATATTAGGATTTATTGCTGGGCAATTTTTCTGCATTGGAATTGCATTTTTGGAGAAAGACCATTCATTTTTAACAGATCGCACTCATCACATATTTCTCGGAATCTTAGCAGTAGTAATCACATCTCTATGCCTACTTTCCCTTCTAAATAAAAAGTTAAATTACAAAAAATCTGATCAAAAAAGCACAACAAAAGAAGTAGTAATTGGGGTATTGGATTTCGTAACAATGTGCGTACCAGGAGCAATTGCAGGAATAATTATGAAATGCATGAAGTGCGATTTTTCATTCTTTGAGGATGAATCTCGACAACAACAAATCATAGTTTGCGTTCTGGTTTTAATTTTTGTTCTAATGAAACTAACACCATATGTCTATGAAAAAATCAGTAAAAGTAAAATCTATGAGAGAAACATCAAAAAATCAGAAGCTGAATGTCAGGAATGCGGCATCAAACAACTGAAAAAATTAATAACACCAGAGCAAATGCAATTGATTTTCTCTTTAATCTCATATTTATTAGAAAGATCTCCAAACACTGAAATAATATTAAAAATAGAGCAAATAGAGCCTCTAAATCACGAATATACGCCAATCATTGAAACAATGATCAACAAAAATAGATGGGAAATGCAACATGATGGGCCACCAAGCTACCTAACAATCTATCCAGAAATCAATTTGCAAAGATAATATCAGCCTTTGTACTTCCACCTATATCATTATTATACATTTCGACAACTTTCGCTGGAAGCGCTGAAAACCTCCCTTTTGAAACAACTTGAACAAAATAACTCACCTCATACTCGCCACTTCTCAAATACTCCGAATAGAAACGCGCATAATCCTTTTTCAAATCTTTGTAATAAAAATCACTATGATTATCACGAATTTTAATTGCCGTCTCAATATTATCATCCACTGGCTCAAAACAACCAGGTATATAATCATCCACAACAACAAAATACCTATCACTCGGGGCATTCACTTTCAAAATAACTTTTACAATATCTCCACTTTTAAATTGACTCAAATCATCAACATCAACAAATTTCTCATCTTTTTGAATCTGATATCTTCTTGAAATTCCAATTCCACGATTATAACCATCGGTAAAATTCAACTTGTTAAACAAAGATAAAACCGCATTGTAATAAATATTATTTTTATAATTTGGCAAATTCTCATCTTCACTCGATAAATTCTTTCTCACAACCTTTAAAGTTACATCATTATTTTTAAATGAAGATAAATCATCAATCTTTACAGTATCTGGAACAAAAATAGTTTGATTCAAAATATCAGATCCATCTTTTGACTTAAAAATCAACTCAACTTTCTCATTCTTGTTATTGCCTCGAGCTTCGTGCAGCCTCGCATAATCGGACAAAGCATCCACACAAATCATAGCTTCATGAGTACTGAACATTTTATTAGCCTCTGAATTTAAACTGTGATTTGCAATTCCATCTGCCAATTTTCCAATAATATCAGCTAAATCTTTTTTCGATAAATCAATTAGCGAACCATAAAATTCAAACTTTTTCTCTAAATTAAGAAAGCTAGATAAAACTGCACAATTTTCTGTATATTTCGTTGAGTGAGAAATCCAAGAATAATCAGAATTGTTACGCTCAAAACTAATATATTTTCCACCACTTACAACTTTATATTGCATGATATTTTTTAAAAATTTTTCAATTAAAAAAGAATCGGCATGCAAATTAACAGCAGCACTGAACATTTTCGCCTTACCAAACATGCTCATTCTCTCAAAATTATCTTCAAATCTCATCAAATCACTTAGATTTGCTTCATTATTCCTCACTAAAACATCTATCACAAAAGCCTTAACGTCCGCAATTATGCTCTTTCCATAAGCAGCGTTGTAATTACTGTCATAGCGCAATAAAGTTTTCAAATAATCAATCAATTTTGTCTTTCCGATTTGAGAAGGCTGGAAATCCTGGTTTATTTTGCTCACCTTTGTCAAAACATCCAATGCAACAACACTTAAATACTGATCAACATAATTATTATTCGGCGTATAGTAGGCAAAACCGCCATTCTCCGCTTGATAATCAAAAATTCTTTTAAAACTTTGCTCCGCAACACTGTAAGCATTCTCCCAAATAAAATCAGCAAAAATATTCTTATTACTATCCTTCAAATTCAAATAATTCACTGAAACGAGCAATTTACTCAAACTCTGCTCCAAACAATTGTACTTGTAATCCTTAATAAAAGAAAAAATATTGACAATATTATTCAAAATACTATTACCAATAGTCACCTTCATTGAACTAAAATTCGAAGATGCATTATCACTAATTTTTATATCACGAGTAAATTTTTGATCATCAGGGCTAATTATTTTATTATCAAAAATATTTTCCACAATATATGTTGGAAGAACATCAACAAAAAATTCCGCACCATCGCTATCCGAAGAATCATGAGCTTTAACAATAAACTTAATTTTATCACTCTCTTTCAAATTATCGATATCTATCGGAAAAACTGGAAAAGACACAACTTTCCTTGTATAAGGATCAAGGACAATCTCCTCATTATAAACAGTAGAATTCATAGAAGATTTAGAAATCGCGCCACTTAAAGTTACATCAAATTTCAAAACCCTCCTCTTATCACTACGATTAAAAACAGTAAACGAACCATTAAATTTATCACCAGCCAAAACATGATGCGGAAGCAAAGAGCGAATCTCAGTCTCTTTATTAACCTTGAAAGTCCTGCTATCCATTCCAAAAAGTCCATCTTTGTCATTCGACACAACTACCACTCTCCAGCTCGTCAGATTATCCGGCAAAGTGAAATTTATCTCTTTCTTCTGCCCTTTCTTTAAAATAATTGAATCTTTGAAAAACGCTAGATTTTC
>JBIKUW010000067.1:0-7049 GCA_044347385.1 Rickettsiales bacterium | reverse complement strand
TATCATTCTAATGCACCATCACATTAATATTAACTTTCCATTAATTATTTAAGATTGTTAAATTAAATTTCATTCATAAAAAACCACTATTATTCATCATTAATGATCAGTCTTCATATCTTAAATCAATTTACAAAAATCATCATAATCCATTACATTATCATTAACTTTACCAATCGTTGCTAAAGTTTTATTTTCACTATTAAGAATCATACAAATTGAATCCCTCACATCCTTTAAACTAACTGAATCTATTTTCTGAATAAGCTCATGAATATCTATATACCTTCCATAATTTGCAATTGATGAAATCAAATTGCCAACTCTTGATCCCACACTATCCGCACTCATCAAAACAGAACATCGCAATTGTTTTTTAACTCTGCACAACTCTTCTTCTGTTACAAAATCCAACATTTTTCTTGTCTCTATCATTGATTGCTTTATAAACTCATTTGCTTTTTGTGGCTCTACACCACCATAAATTGAAAACACTCCACAATCAGAATATGTACTGTGCCATGCTGAAACACTATATGCTAAGCCACGATTTTCACGAATTTCTTGGAATAATCTAGAAGACATTCCTCCACCAAGGATTGACCCTGCAATCTCAATCTTAAAAAAATCCATATTCATAGTTTTTGGCAAACCAGGAAAACCAATCAAAACTTGTATTTGCTCTAAATCTCTTTCTTCCCTATAATCACCACCAGTAAATTTTGGTTTTTCTGGACTAATTTTACTTCCTCGTTTACGAACATCAAAGTATTTATTAGTAGATTTTTTTAACAATTCAAAATCAATATCGCCTGCAACACCAATAACAATGTTATCGTTATGATAATGCATGTCCATATAGTTTAAAAATTCATTCCTATTAAAATTCTTTATATTCTCAACAGGACCAAGAATTGAATCACCAAAAGCTTGATCCTTGAAACAAGTTTTGTAATATTCTTCAGAAATTTTATCTTGTGGAGAATCTTCATACATTCCAATTTCTTGTATGATAACTCCACGCTCTAAATCAATTTCTTCTTGAAGATAGAGTGGATCTACAACTATATCAGCTAAAATATCAAACGCTTCTTCAAAATATTCTTTTGGGATAGTGCAATGATACGCCGTCTGCTCTTTACTAGTATAAGCATTAAAATGCCCTCCGAGTTCATCTAACTCAATAGCAATTTCATGCTTGTCACGCTTATTTGTCCCTTTAAATGCCATATGTTCTACAAAATGAGATATTCCCCTCTCATCCTTAGATTCATAACACCCACCAACATTTACTCTTATCTTAATGGCAACTGATTCAAATCCTTTCATTGAATCGCAAGCTGCTAAAACACCATTATCTAATTTTTCAAATTGAATACTCATAAATTTTCTTTTAATTATCCGTTAATAAGAATATATAGTATAAATAAAAAAACAAGTAAGATGGGCTATATTTATCATTAATAATAATTATTATTATAATGAATAATTATAAATGTGATCAAATTACTATTACAAATATCATTCATGTAAAATTAATTATTTTTTTCTACCATTAGGCGCAAAATAAATTATTTCAAAACTCATCCTATGAATAAAATACTCAATTTCACGTGCGAAGACCTAGATATCGCTGGAATATCAAGATCTTGCTATCAAAACGATAGCAATATTCCAACATTAGACGATGGTGGTTTATTAATTTCAACAGCAAATTGCTCTATCTCAACTCAATATAAAGACGAGATAGATAGTTACAATGATTACAACGACTATATCGATATAATTAGCTTGATAAATTTGTATACAAAAATTACTTCAAATTACAACGAAAGTTATATACTAGATCTGGGTAATGCAGATACTGACCAGATAAAAAATCAAAGCGATCTCGAGCAAATCAATGAAGAGGAAACAATCGCACAAAACCAAACTGAAAAAAGCAATAATGAAAATGTTTTGGAGCTCTCAGATGATTATAACAACATATTCACAGATTCAGAACCAGCAGAGATAAAAACTGAAATAAATAATGAGACCGAAAACCAAGAAGAACCTATAAATCTCATAATAGATATCATCAATCAAGACAACAATCCAGAAGATTTGCATAACATAGAAATCATTCCACAAGAAAATGTTAATTACGCTCTCCTAAATGAAGAAATTAGTGAGAGTGAAAACTATGATAATTTCGAAATTGATTTTTACTACAATGATATTGATTCAAATGTCGATCTAAATAGCGACACTGAACAAAATGCACAAATTATAAATCACAATCAGAACGTATGCGGAAAATATTCCAGACTACCTTGCAACTATGGGCCTGTATACGCAACAAAACATTCAGCTCTATATAACCATAGCGTTGGCGGAGGCGATCATCATAACAGCATGCATATAACTGAAAATCAATATGATGGCAATATAAATCTATAAATCTTACATAGTTTTATATAATATTTACACACTTCTTGTACTAAACTTACTATACTGGTTTAGTACTAATCAAATTAATTTAATTATTATCACCAATCATATTTTCCGGAACAACTATTTCATCAAACTCCTTTTCTGTGAGAAGATTTAAATTTAAAGCAGCCTGCTTCAAAGTAATATTTTCTCTATGAGCTGTCTTTGCAATTTTAGCAGCATTATCATATCCAATACGCGAGTTCAAAGCCGTTACAAGCATCAAAGATTCATATAAAGATTTTTTAATTCTCGACTCATTTGCCTCTAATCCATCTAAACAATTATCAACAAAACTATTGCATACATCACTTAACAAAGCAATTGATTGCAAAATATTAGTTACAATCACTGGCTTAAAAACATTTAGTTCCATATGACCATTCGAACCAGCAACTGTAACAGCTACATTATTTCCCATAATTTGAGCGCATACCATTGTCACTGCCTCACATTGAGTTGGATTCACTTTCCCAGGCATGATTGAAGAACCAGCTTCATTTTCTGGTAAAGTAAGTTCACCTAAGCCACATCTTGGACCAGAACCCAATAACCTTACATCATTTGCAATTTTCATTAAAGAAACTGCCAACGTATTCAAGCTGCCATGAAACTCAACTGCTCCATCATTACTTGCTAAAGCCTCAAATTTATTCTGCGCAGTTCTAAATTCAAATTTTGTATAATCAGACATTTTTTCTGCAAATAACTCCGCAAAACCTTTTGGACAATTTATTCCGGTTCCAACAGCTGTACCACCCTGAGCTAGATATCTTAAATTGTTCACTGTCGATTCTATTCTTTTAATAGCATATTCAATTTGCGCAGCATATCCTGAAAATTCCTGCCCCAATGAAATTGGAGTTGCATCTTGTAGATGAGTTCTACCAATTTTAACAATTTTTCTAAATTCATCCGATTTTTTTAGCAAAACTTTATGCAACTTTTCTAATGCTGGCAATAATTTCTTATATGTGCAAATTAAAATTGCAATATTCATAGCTGTTGGGAATGTATCGTTTGATGATTGACTCATATTAACATGATCATTTGGATGTATAGGATTTTTACTTCCAACTACACCACCAGAATTTTTAATTGCTAAATTAGATATTACTTCATTCGCATTCATGTTAGTCTGAGTACCAGAGCCAGTCTGCCATATTACTAACGGAAATTGATCATGGTATTTGCCACTCAATATTTCATTACAAGCATCTACAATCATTCCTCCATCTTTGGAAGAAATAGCGCCCAATTCCATATTTGTTTCAGCTGCGATTTTCTTTACTAAAATTAATGATTGTACCAGCTCACCTCTCATCATCTCTCTAGATTGGAAAAAATCATAACTTGGTTCACTCGAAAGAAACAATTCTTCTTTCGTTTTACCTATTAGAAAGTTTTGTAAAGATCTCTGCGTATTTGCACCCCATAACTTTGAGCTATCAACTTTTATTTCGCCGAAACCATCCTTCTCAACTCTAAAATCCATATCAATCACCTACTCATAATATTATTAAATTTTAGTTATAATTATAACACTCTTATTTTACGAAGCTATACTAGATTTTGCAAAATTACACAGTTACAATTACCTTCTGACTTAGTCTTTTATCTCAATAACAAATTTCTTCTTTTTACCAACCTCTAAAATGCAAAAATTTTTTTTATCAAAATGTTTAAAGTTTTTGGATGTAATTTTGAACATCAAATCATTTATAGAATCTCCATTAATTCTAATAGAGTTCTGCGAAATAAGTGTTTTTATCTGACTATTTGAATTTTCTGGCGTAAGTTTCTTTATGAATTCAATAAATGTCAAATTATCAATCTCTTTCTCACTCAGAATTAAATCAGGATTTGCATTTGAAAAATCATCGCTTTGACTGAATTTTGCACGAGAATTAAATTCGACCTGCTTTGCCACATCAACTCCATGACAAATTTCTGTAACTTTAGTAGCTAATAAAATCTTTATTTCATTAATTTCTTTTGCATTGCTAATATTTCGCAAATTATCAGTAATCCTATCTATCTCCTCATCACTGACATCTGTCAGTAGATTCATAATCTTCATAATATCAGCATCATCAACATTCCTAAAATATTGCCAATAATCAAAAGGTTCAAACATATCGGAATTTAACCAAACCGCCCCACCAACTGTTTTTCCCATTTTTTCACCAGAAGAATTGAGAAGTAAATTTACAGTAGCACCAAATACTTCAGATCCATTATGTAACTTCTGACATAAATCTAAACCAGCAACGATATTCCCCCATTGATCAGAACCACCAATTTGCAACTGACAATTATACTTTTTATATAAATGAGCAAAATCGTAAGCTTGAAAAAGACTATAACTAAATTCAAGAAACGACAATGGTCTATGGTTTTTTAGGCGCTCACTAAAGGTCTCCATGCTTACCATACGATTCACAGAAAAATGAGAGCCGTATTTCACCAAGAAATCCACCAAACCAGCTTCTTCTAACCAATCATTCTTCAAGAAAATTGGAGGGTTATCTTCTGATTGAATAAACTTTGTTATTATTTTAGAAATAGAATTATAGTTCTCTTCAACAGCTTCTGCACTTAGAAGTTTTCTTTGCTCGCTCTTAAGAGATGGATCTCCTATTTTAGCTGTTGTCGTTCCTAGAATAATAATTGCCTTATGACCCATTTTTACTAAATATCTCGCAATCATAATTGGAATTAGATGGCCAGCATGAAGAGATTTGGCTGTACAATCAAACCCTATGTAAAAAGTGATTTTCTTTCCCTCTGCAAAAAAATTATCTAGCTCAGATTCATGCGTTAACTGTTTTAAAAAACCTCTTCTACTTAAATATTGCAATTCAATTGATTTATAATTCATAATAAAACCTATACATTATAGAAATTTTAGCAAAAAATACCTATATTTCTAGACATTATACTTATATTAAAAACTATCTTCCGACTCCCATTCAACACTGCCATCCTTTCTATCGATTAACTTAACACCTAAATTGATGATCTCGTTACGCAATCTATCAGCTTCTTGAAAATTTCTCTCAATCTTTGCTTTTTTGCGCTCTTCAATCAAAAAATTTATTCTTCCAACATCAACATCCTTCTTCTTCATCAAAGACTCAATATCAAAACCTAGGAGCTCAAAGCTATTTTTCAATTGAGAAAATAATCTTTTCTTATCTTCAATATTTTCAATTTTATATAACTGATGCGCCAGTGTTTGCAATGACATCAAGGCAGAAGAGCTATTCATATCATTCAATAAGAAATTCCAAAATTCTTGATATAAATCACCGCAGAAATTTTCATTATCACAGTTATGGCCAAAATCCCTATATAACTTCACAATCTTACTCAAGTTATTTTTGGATTGCTCAATCAATTGATCATTCCAATCTAAGGGCTGACCATAGTCTGCACTCAATAAAGCGTAGCGAATCACGTTTCCATTGATCTTCTTATCTATTAAGTCCCCTACTGTGACAAAATTGCCAAGAGACTTACTCATCTTTTCACCACCAACCTTGAGAAAACCATTGTGAACCCAATACCTTGCATAATGAGCCTCGGGGTGGCAGGATCGTACCTGAGCTATCTCATTCTCGTGGTGCGGGAACTTAAGATCACCCCCACCCCCATGAATATCAAAATTATAACCAAAATTCGAGCAAATCATTGCAGAACACTCGATATGCCACCCTGGGCGCCCAGGCCCCCATGGACTCTCGAAGATCGCGTCTGTGTCCGTCTTCTCAACCTTCCACAAAACAAAGTCTTCGCTGCTCTCTTTATCATCATTCTCTGCGATACGAACTCCTGATTTTTGTTCTTCTATTTTTCTTCTTGATAACTTCCCATAATCAGGAAATTCACTCACATCAAAATAAACATTCCCATTCTTTACGTATGCTTTCTTTTTCGAAATTAGATCTTCTATCAACTCAATCATTGAACCAATATATTCCGTTGCCTTCGGTTGCATGCTTGGATCTAAGCAATTAAGGTATTTCATGTCTTCCTGAAAAAATTTTGCATATTTCTCCGAAACATCTTTTGCACTAATATTTTTCTCCAATCCAGAATTAATAATCTTATCATCAATATCAGTTATATTCCTAAGATACAAAACATTAGGAAAAATTCTATTCAAAATTCTATATAAAACATCATACACAACAACAGAACGTGCATTTCCCAGATGCGCTCTATCGTAAACAGTGGGTCCACAGACATACATGGTTACACGATCTTTATTTATCGGTATAAACAACTCTTTTTTATCAGTTAAAGTATTATGCAAATATAAATTTTGATTCATATAAATTCTTTTATTACATGAATTTAATTATATTCTTTCTATAAAATAATGCGAGTGGTATCTTAGAGCTCGTTATTCAACTCTCCTGATATAAAACCAGTCGTATAAGTCAAATTTCCTGGAACATCATCTTCAATGAATACATCTCCGTCACTAAACAAATCATCTTCATCTTTACCAAAAATATTACTGTTCATCATAGACGCTAACTCTCCGTTTGTATAAGATATTCTTCCTG
>JBIKUW010000066.1:0-7059 GCA_044347385.1 Rickettsiales bacterium | reverse complement strand
AATTATTCATATTGACCTTATCGCTATCTCCTAAGTTATTAATAATTTTTGAAATTTCTGCGTAATTTTCATTATTTACTAAAACAATATTTAACTTTTGCGATTCTTTCCCATCTTGCACTAATTTTCTATGCTTTAACTCAAGACCTGATCTTATTTTTTCAGTATCTTCCGACCAAATAAAAACAATCTCATATCTCGGTAGACACTTTCTCAATGTTGCAAACTCATTTGTATTTATCACAAGATCCAAGTTGTGAACAATAAAATCCTTATCTATAACCAGTAAACTTCTTATAATATCTTGATGCTTAAGCTTTCCATCGCGCTGATCTATATATAATTCTCCATCAGGACTAGTATGGTTTTGAAATTGATACAATCCATAATGCCCATTTATATCAGTTTTACATTGATTAGTTGGCTTATTATCTCTTATGCCAGAAAGGCTTCTCGAAGAAACTACAAGAGCAAGCAACAAACCAGCATATAATTTTTGTATAAACTCATAACTTATTTTCATTCTCATACCAACTTATAAAAAATATTTATCTGCTAGTATATATTAACTTATTAATATAAACAATCAAAAAATTAACTTTTCAAAATAAATAAAAATCCTTTATCTCCTCAATAACTTTATAATATATTTTTCTTACCTTTAACTTCAAAACTGTCTCCCATGTCATATAACGATTCTGCAACCACTCTTCACTTAATTCCCAGATATTAACGTTCTTATCAACCGAACTTGCAACACCCTCCAATAAAACAGTCGCTTTTTGAATCAGAACTAATTCTAAACGAGTAGACATATTAAAATCATTTGTCAATCTCAACAAGCCAGTAAAAAGAGTTCCTATAGAAATCTCTGAGATATTTTTTCCAACTATTTGCTTACCAAGGGCCCTGCATGCATTCTCGAACTCATCAATGTTATAACTCTTGTCAACATAACCAGCCTCAAAATGAATTTTCGCAACTAATTTATAATCACTTTTTAAAAATCCACGAAGAATTTCAGTAACATAAAATTTTGTCTTCTTATCCATTCGACCAACAATTCCAAAATCAGTCAAAACAATTCTGCAATTTCTATCAATAAAAATATTACCTGGGTGCATATCTGCATGAAAAACACCATCTCTATAAGCTTGATTACAAAAAGTACTAATAAGATTTTTTAAGATCATCCTTTTATCTAAATGAGGTGACTTCAGACTATCAATTTTATTCAAAGGCGTCCCATCAATCCATTCCATCACTAAAACATCGGTCTTAGTTAAATCCCAATAAATTTCAGGAATATAGACTCCCTTATCTTTCTCAAGATTTAATTTCATCTGGCTTGCATTTGCACCTTCAAATGTCAAGTCAGTTTCATGAAGCAAATTTCTATGAAGCATCTTAATTATTTCTGGCAATCTAAATCTTTTAAATTTATCAAACCTCTTATCAATACAGTCTGTGATCGCTGTCAATAGTTTTATATTTTTTTCTATTCTTTGTTTTATATTTGGTCTTAAAATTTTTACAGCGCAATGCTCACCATTTTTTAATTTTGCTTTATGAACCTGAGCGATGGATGCTGCAGCAATTGCATTATAATCAAATTCTAAGAATATTTCATCTGGAGTGGAAAAATAATTTCTAAGAAAAACTTTATCAACCTCCTTTCTAGAAAATTGAGCTAGATTATCCTGTAAAATCTCTAAATCTTTTGCTAATTTCTCACCAACAATATCTGGCCTTGTAGATAATAATTGAGCAAACTTTATAAATGCAGGGCCGCATTTCTCAAGAATATTACTCAAAGCAACATCACGCTTTTTATGATTTGGAATAAGAACTACTGGATTACAGATTATATAAAATACAACTACAAAACCAAACTTCAGACAATCAAAAAAAGCCATATAAAATATCTAATCATAATGTTAAAAAATTATAACATTATTTATCTTTTTAATATATGAATTAAAATAAGACTATAGATATAAATTAATGAATATACGTATCTGTATAAGTTATAATATCACCATTCATATAATACTCAACAGTTGAGCAAGTTTCTATATCAGAAAAAATACCATAACTCCACGTGCAATATTCATCAGATGAAATTATACTTTCATAAGGCGAATAATAACTCCGAGTGGTGTAAGAAGTGTACACATCATCATAAAATAAATTAGAATAAATATCTGTTATTGTGCAATATTCGGTTACGAGACTGCCATAATAACTATAAGTACAATATTCTTCAGAAGACTTTAAAACTCCCATAACGTAAACCAAATAAAAAATTTTTAATATATTAATCAAAAAAATCTCATCAATCAATATGCATTAATTAATAATTTACAACTTCATAAATTTCTAGATAATAACTATTTATAAAACTAAATTCAATAAATTTCTCAATGAAGCAATTAAAATTTATCATAATTACAAGTCTCCCAGATGCATTTCCTGGAATTTTAAATCATGGCATCATAGGAAAAGCATTGAAAAATAATCTATGGTCATTAGAAATTGTGAATTTATATAATTTTGGAATTGGGAATCACAAAAAAATTGATGATAGTCCGTATGGTGGAGGTTCTGGAATGATAATACTACCGGAAGTGCTTGAAGGCGCTATTGAATTTGTAAAAAAACATCATGAAGATGTAATTTTTTACTATATGAGCCCGCGTGGCATAACTTTTGACCAAAATATGTCAAAAAAACTTTCAGAATCAGAATACAATATTTGTATAATATGTGGAAGATTTGAAGGAATTGACCAAAGAGTTTTAGATTTTTATCAAATTCAAGAAATTAGCATAGGAAATTATGTAATCTCAAATGGTGAACTTGGAGCAATGATTATAATTGATTCAATAACAAGATTGTTACCAGAAGTCATGGGTAATAATAATAGCAAAAATGATGAAAGTTTTAATTTTAACGATGATCTAGGAGAATGCGTTCTTGAGTACAATCAATATACCAGACCATCAATTTGGAATAACATTCCAGTACCCGATGTTTTGTTAAATGGCAATCATAAAAAAATAAAAGAATGGAGAAACGAAAATTCTCTAAAAATCACACAAGAAAAACAAAAAAATATATTGAAAAATAAATAAATCTGTTATATAATTTTCAAAATCTACTTTTAATAAAAATAAGGTATTGTTGTGAATAATGCTATTGATTTACAAAATTATTTAAATACACAAATAGAAAAAACAAAAACTCTAAGAGAAGGAAAAACTTTTGATGAATTTAGAATTGGTGATACAATTGAAGTTGTATATCATTTGATGCAAGATGATGTTGTAAGACCAGGAGATACAGTTGAATGGAGAACCCAAACTTTAGTTGGAATATGCAATTACAAACACAATAATTCTTATTCTTCAACTTTTGGAGTACGTAAAATTGTCGATCAAAGCTCATCTTTTGATAGAATCTTTATGCTCTATTCCCCAATGATTCAATCAATTAAATTATTAAGAAAAGGTAAAGTGCGTCGCGCTAAATTAACTTACTTAGATAAAGTATACGGCAAAGCTGCAAGAATTAAAGAAAGAAAATAATCAACAAAACTCTTTTATTAAACTCATAAAATGGTAAATTACGTATTTCCTGGGACATTTGATCCCATCACATACGGTCATTTTACTATTGTACAAAAATTCCTAGAATTAATTAGACCTGATGATAAAATCATCATAGCAGTGTCATCGTCACCAATGAAAAAACCCTTCTTGTCATTTGACGAAAGATTCCAAGCAATAAGTTCCGTATTATCAAAAATGGATATCTCACTCAAAAATAAAGTTCTTGTAGAAAAAATAATTGGGAATACTGCTGATTTTATATACAAAAAAAATGCTATATGTATCAGAGGAATAAGAAATATAGATGATTTAAAATACGAATCATATTGGCCAGTTAGTAGATCTTCTAGAAATCCAGTTGATATATTTTTATTAATTCCAATATTTGATGAAAGTAGCAAATCTATTTCCTCTACATTTTTTAAAAAAAAATTCAACGACTTATACATTGAAACTCAACAATACTTGGATTTATATGACAACTTAAAACATATAGCACATAAAGAAATAATAGATATATTTTGTACGAAACACTCAATAAACCCTTCAGATGAAGAGAATTGCATCTCAAACTTTCAATTGAAAGAAGCTTATATTCATAATAAAATTGGATGCATTATAGCTGATTACAATGTTCTAGATAATGGACACATAAATTTTATTAAAAACAATCTAAATCTAACAGATGAACTAATTATTTTTGTTCCAAATAGAATAGAGCATCAAAAAATAGAGTTTAACACACGATATAACTTGACACAGAAAATTATAAAAGAAATTGGAGCACCAAAGATTAAAATCATTGAATGTGAAGAGCTAACCAACATACAAAATATATCTGAATTACTCAAAAAGCATAAAATAAATCAGTTGTTTTTTGAAATGCGCGAATATCACACTCGCAACGAACAAAAACTAAACGATATTTTTGAAAGAATGAAAGAATTATCAGAAAACAATATAGACCTAATTATAACCCTACAGGAAAAGTTCCGAGATATATCGCAACCTTTGATTTTCAATATCAGTCACGATGAGTATGAAGCAAAAACTCCAGATAACCAGAGTATGCTAAACAAATATATCCCTAAACAATCTAAAGATGTAATAAAAAAATTTATAGACGACTTTTATCACAACTAACATCAAAAATCTAAAAATAAAAGCACATATATGCATTACTTTTAATATAAACTTGAATTAGAAAAACCTAATGTTAAAATATTTTATTATTAAATTTTAAAAATATATGAATAAAAACTTAACGCTTGAAATGTTTTTACCAGCTTTCATTGATGCGAGCAAAAAAGCTGCAATAGCTTGTTATTCCTGGATTGGAAAAGGAGATAAAATAGCAGCAGATGATGTTGCAACAACAGCTATGCGAAATGTTTTAAAAAACCACTATCTGAACTGCGAAGTTGTTATAGGTGAAGGCGAAATGGATGAAGCTCCAATGCTTTACATAGGTGAAAAATTCTGTAGCAATGATAATCTACCACTTCTAGATATTGCCGTCGATCCACTAGAAGGAACGAATCTATGTGCAAAAGGTATGCCTGGAGCAATGACAACAATTGCTTTTTCAGAACACAATGGAATTCTAAATTGTCCTGATATCTATATGGAAAAATTGGTTGTATCACCGGAGCATTCTGGTGTAGTTGATATTGATTATCCAATAGAAAGAAATTTACTTAATCTTGCAAATTCTAAAGAATGCAAAATCAGCGAACTAAAAATCATAATTTTAGACAGAGAGAGGCACCAACCAATAATACAAAAAATTCGCATGCTTGGAGCAAAAGTTATACTAATAAGCGATGGCGATATTTCTGCAGTACTATCTGTACTACTAAACATAAACGACATGTATATTGGTAGTGGTGGTGCTCCAGAAGGAGTGTTATCAGCAATTGCTGTAAAATCATTCAAAGGGGAGATGCATTGTAAATTAATTTTTAACACAGAAGAAGAAAAAATGCGCGCTAAAAAACTTGGAATATCAGATCTAAATAAGAAATATTGTGTAAATGATTTAATAAAAAAAGATGGTTACTTTATTGCAAGCGGAGTAACAAAAGGCGATATTTTAGAAGGAGTATCTGAAGAATCAGGACTATATGAGGTGAGCACATTAGTGCTATCAACAAAACATCACGAAATGCAAATTATTAATAGCACAATCATTGCTTAAAAATTACATCATCATAACAGTGCAATAATTATAATAATTTACTGCAAATATTAATTATAATTATTTATGTTTTTTGTTTTTCTTTTTATCCTTATGATCATGATGATCATTTAATTTCTCATGCTCTTTACCTTTGTGAGCATGCTTACTTTCTTTTTCTTCATGTTTTTTACCATGATCTTTATGTTCTTCATGCTTCTCATGACCTTCGTTCTTATCATGTTTTTTACCATGATTAAATGCACAAATTCTATTGCTATTTGATTCAGAATCCATTACTGACAATGCATTTGTCATTTCTTTCGATTCATGATCTGAATTTTCTTTATGAGAAGAAACATTAAAATTGAATTTGCAAATATCTTTTTTATTCTTTTTATCTTTATCATGTATATTCATATCATACCTATTTAAAATAATTAACTTTGGTAAATTTAATTACCCAATTAATAATTTAAATCAAAATAATATTACTTGGAAGCAAATATGATGAATTTTTCAACAAATTTATATAAAATAATAAAACAAAATAAAAATATAAAATAAATGAATAATGATATAGAAAGTTTAATAAAAAGTTGGGTCAAAAAAAACAATAATACCAAAGGAAAATTTTTTCAAAAATTAATAATACATTGGCCTGAAATTGTTGCAGATAAAAAAATTGCAAGATATTCTATACCAGGCAAAATCATAAATGACAATAATAAATTGATATTACAGATATATAGCTATAATGGCTCAGCCACAATACAACTACAATCAAAAATAAAACAAATAAAGCAAAATATAAAACTTCACATAGGTTACTTTCCGATATATGATTTAAAAATAATACAAAAAAGCACAATTTTTGTGTAAAAATGCATTTACATAAATTTACTCGGATCAAAATTTAAATTAACCTCCTTCCATTCATCATACCTATCTTCAGGTAAATTAGTTATTGGCGAACATGTATTAATTGCATTAACAGCACTATCAAGAATAATATCAAAAAACCTTTGATTTCCTGAACTTCTCTTGTTTAAAACAATATGTCTCAGAACACTACCATCTTTATCTAAAAAAATCTTGATATTCACTGATATATTTTCATTTTCTACTCCAATCATAGGAGGAATCTTCCAGCAACCAATAATCCTAGACTTTATATATGAACCTAATTTGGCCATAGCTTCATCTCCACCGCCAACCAAATTATTAGCCTGCGTATTTTTATTTTTAATATTCTGATTTGGATTATCAATA
>JBIKUW010000065.1:0-7334 GCA_044347385.1 Rickettsiales bacterium | reverse complement strand
TTGCAACATTACTTCCAGTTCCAGCAATTCCTGGAATATTTACTACAGAATTATTAGTTGAAGAAACAGAAGGAGTTCCTGTTAATTCTAAGATGTAACGAGATGTTGTTGGCATAAGAGACCTAAAAAATATTTTACTGTGCTAAAGTAAATGATTACTTTGTATATCTGGAAGCAAAATAAAACAAAAAATGTATTTTTTTACTTTACTTTTTTTAAAAAATATTTTAGGATTAAGTTGTTGATCTTCGGGGGTATAGCTCAACGGTGGAGCACGCGGCTCATAACCGCTTGGTTGCAGGTTCGAATCCTGCTATCCCCATTTTTTATTCTATATCATTTAATAATAATTATATACAAATATAATAATGAAAAAAGTTCTTGTTTTATCTGGATTTGGAATTAATTGTGAAAACGAAACAAAATATGCATTTCAAAAAGCTGGAGCAAATCCTGAAATCAAGCACATTAATGAAATTATAAAAAACCAAAACATATTAGACGATTTTGATATCGTAGTTTTTCCTGGTGGATTCTCATTTGGTGATCACTTAGGAGCTGGTTTTGCATTAGCATCATTAATAAGAGTTACAATTCTAGATAAAATAAAACAAATAGTTGCAGAAGGAAAAATAATTTTAGGCATATGCAATGGATGCCAAGTCCTTGTAAAACTAGGATTCTTTAATCATAATGAAAAAAAAATAACTATTACACACAATAAAAATAACATTGGCTATAGGTGCTTGTGGAGAGACTGCGAGCCTACTGGCACCAAACATTTTAGTCAAATCACTAAAATAAAATTACCTGTTGCTCATGGCGAAGGTTGTTTTATTGATTTAGATAAAGAAAGAAATAAAAATCATGATGAAAAGAGATCTATGCTCGAACGTAACATGGTAAATGAAAATTGTGAAATCATTTTAAAATATTCAGAAGGACAAAATCATAACGGTTCAGACTATAATATCGCTGGAGTGTGCAATGCGCAAAGGAATGTGATCGCTCTCATGCCACATCCTGAGCGTGCAATATGCTTTGATGAAAATAGTAAAAATTTCAATAACATACAAAAAGGTACTAGTATATCAGAAAAAAATAAGATAGAATCGTCAATTACTTCAATTTATACAAGATTTTTCTACAATCTTGTATCAAATAGTGATTTTTGTTAACTAACTTTTTAGGAGGTTTGTATGGGATTCTGCGGAATAGCTGATGATAGAGGTCCTGAACTACTGGATTATATTGATTGTATATTTCAATACACAACTTTTTATAAAATACCAGTAATTGGTATACCAGTCTCAATATTTTTCACAATATTAATTGCGATTTTTTAAATTGAATTGCGCACCAATAACATTATTCAAGCACTCTCTTGATATTGTACAAGATAAATACACAAATAAAAATGCACCTGGTGCTTTCACACCAAAAGAAGCGATATACGCTGCTGCACTCGGAACTGTTGGACTTGGATCTGTTGGTGGTATGGCCGTAGCAATAGGATTTGGTGGACCAGGTGCTGTTTTCTGGTTAATCGTAATTGGTATATTTTTATCAATTTTAAAATTCTCTGAAATAGCTCTTGGGCATAAATTTAGAATAGTTGATGAAAAGGAAGGCAAAGCATCTGGCGGGCCATTCCTTTACATGGAAAAATCTTTTGAATTCTTAAAAATGCCAAAATTAGGAAAATGCATCGGGATGTTCTATGCATTTCTAATGTTATTATGCGTTTTCTTCTCAACAAATATGTTCCAATGTGGACAAACAATGTTGGTATTAGAATCAAATTTTGACATTTTCCAAAGCGACTTAAGTCACTGGATTTTAGGTGGGATAGTTGTTGCTCTTGTTGGAATAACAATTTCCGGTGGATTGGAAGGAATATCAAAAATTGCAAATAAATTAGTTCCTTTCATGACACTTTCTTATATTGTTGCTGCATTAATAATATTAGCAGTTAACATACAAGGCATACCAGAAGCTTTTTCAACTATAATAAGAGAGGCTTTCAATCTAAAAGCCGCAACTGGTGGTTTAATTGGAGGTGTTGCTTATGGTGCTTTACGTTCATTATATGTTACTGAATCTGGAGCTGGAACATCTGCAATTTCGCACTCATCTGCAAAAACAACTAACCACATAATGGAAGGTTGCACTGGATTTATAGAAGTTCTTTTCCCAATGATAGTGTGCTTGATGACTGGATTAATCGTAGTTGTTACAAAATCTCATGAAATGGAAGGAGCTCTTGGTGTAGTGATGACAAGTAATGCATTCTCTAGTGTTGCATCATGGTTCTCAATTATATTAACAATTCAAGTTCCATTCTTAGCAATTACTACTGCAATCACTTGGGGATTATATGGAGATAGAGTTTGGACATACTTCTTTGGAGTTAAAGCACCAAAACTACTCTTTAAAATATTATTCTTATTGTGTACACTCGGTGGATTTGTAATCAGAGATCAAACTTTAGTTGTGAGACTAGCTGATTACGTATGGATCTCAATGGTTGTGCCAAACGTAATAGTTCTATTCTTAATGAGAAATGTTATTAAAACTGATTTGACTGAATACTTAAGAAAAATCAAATCTGGCGAAATCTCAAAAGTAAAAACTGCTGAGGAAAACAAATAATAATATATATCAAAATTCTCTATACCCTCTTCAAAGAGGGAATAGCATAAAATTCTTTCATAATCTTTTCACGCTCTTAAAAACAAAAATTGTAAAAACATGGATCTAACTCTTATATACATTTTAAATTTTTCAACATATTTTTCAGTTTTAATTTTTACATACTGTAGAAACAATAAATTAAAAAAGGAATTAAAAATAGAATCAAATAAAAAATAGCTTATATTTTAAAATATTCTAAAAAAAATCATTTTTTTCATTTTTCTGCTTTTGTCTTTCAATTTCACACTTTATAATTCAATCATAATATATTTTATTATTCTGATCTTTGGTGGAAGTGAAGAATATAAAGAATATTGTGAATGCAAAACAATATTGTCATCCCAGGAATTTATTTCGTGGGATCCTTTCAGGTATTGTGGGAATGACCTGAAAAGTGATTAGACGCATGCTAAAGCACTGGAATAAAAATGCAAAACACATTGTCATCCTAGTTCCGTACCTGTTAGGAACGTAGGATCTCGGGAGGATGGAGGAATGACAAAACGCAAGTTGTTATTCCTAGAGAAAAGGAATGTATGTCATCTCAGAAATTATGGATGATAGAAAGAGAATTGTCATCCTAGGAATTTCTCTGGAGCTATTCCTTCCATAATAAGCTCATATATGAGCGCATTAATAAGCGACTCTTGAACGTTTGAGAAGGAATTCCCTCACTTTTATTATGCGTGATCCTGTTAAATATTGAGGAATGAATTTGAAAACAACTGTATGGGATCCCACGCTTCACTTCGTTCAAATGAGATGACAAGTTAAAAAGCGCTATGATAACAGTAACTTTACATTTGTCACCATAGTTCTGTACCTGATAGTGGTGTAGGATCTTGTCAGAAATATCAATCGATCATGATTTAATACTTAAATCTTTAAATACTACTTATTTTTATATTGTTTAAAATACTCTCATTATTTTTTATTGCTAATTCTAAACGTTTTTGGACGGTGTCAATGTCATCGCCTTTTGTTAGTTTCGTGAAACCAATAGATATAACGTCATTGCGTTGATTTCTATATTTGTCATAAACATATTTGTCTGAAAGAACAATATTGTATAATCTCTTTAATGGTTTTTCTGCTCGCTCAAGATCTATGTCGTAAAAAATCATCAATAATTTATGTTCTCCAAAGTGTCCAATAAAATCCTCAACCCTAGTGCTTCGCATAAAATTATTTACAATTGACGTAGTAATTACGTTATCATTAAGTGATTTATTTACTTCAATAATTGCAATTACTATATTGATATCTTTGTGGCTATTTTCATATTTAATAACCATTTTTAACTCATCAATTGTTGACTGAAAATTATGTATATTTGTAAGAGGATCGAGCGTGATTTTGCTTCCAATTTTTTCAAGGAATTGCATTCTGTATTCAGCAATCTTCATGTCGAATGTTGCACTTCTAATAATTAGATAGTAGTGCATGCTATTAACCTGCTTATTTCTAATGATATGATTTTCCTGTTTTAGATGAAAAATTTTTATACTTACTAATACAGGCTCATGATTTCCATTTAATACAGTAAAATGTGGAATTTTTCTCATAATTCCTGCAAGATCATGAGTTTCAAAATTATCTTCTGATTCTTCCGCTAATGAATCATTCAATGTGTGTTTTGTTTTTTGAGATAATATTGAACTAAATTGCATAGGCTTGTAATTCTCTTCTAAAGTGTTGAAAATTTTCTCCTTAGATGTATTAAAAAATTTACAGCCATAATCATTTATATATTCAATTAATATATGATTTTTTTTACTTTCTATTTGAAAATCATGCTTTATAATAATTACTATATCGTCATGCCTGCGATTTGATATTCTTATATCTTCTATCTTTTCATCCTTTATATACATAATGCGTTATATTTCTTTATATTGTTATTATTTTTCTCGAATAAGATGAAGGAATTATTAAAATAGGTATTATTGTTTATATCATTTTCTGTATTTATGGTTTTTTCTGTTGATTTTATTTATACATATCATAATATGTTTGCAATAATAGTATGCAACTTCTGATTGAATATTAAAGAATTTGCTCTATTTTACTAGTAATTCGTATGTATATAATTCCTTTAGGTTAATATATGAGTAAGATTTGTAAATTTTTAAAGTACGCCCTCTGCTTATCAGTTTTGTCGATTTTTTCTGATGGAAATGCTACTGCTCTTGATGATTCTGGAAACTATTTTGGTATCGAATATCGCTATCCGGTAAAAACTGGCGATAATGATTTTTATTTGACTGTTCCTCCAGCTCCTGCTCAAACTGTATACTCAAAAAATAATGGTGGTGGTGGTGGATATGGTTCGTTGACATACATTGCTGAGAATAATTTCTTTCTAAATGCAATCGGTGGTTATTCAAAGCAAAAATATAAAACATCTTATGCTGGTCTTGTTCCTGGATATTTAGATCATAGAATTGTTGAAGGTGGCGTGAATTTAGGTTATGTTTTAGACCTAGATTCTAATATCCATCCATATGGTTCATTCGGCGTTGGTCTTTCTCATGTTAAAACAGAAATGATGTTCAATTTCGGAGGTGGAAATTATGTTACAAATACAGGAAATAATCCTGACGAATTACAGCCAAATTTTACATATGAAGGTGGTTTTAATTTTGTAACTAGTAGTGGAATTATAAAAGTTGGTATGAATGGTAAGATTATCAGAGCTCTTGATTCCAATTTAAGTACTGAGAGTTTAGGTTTAGTTGATCAAGTAGGTAATACTATTACTGATGGATCAATTAGCCCATTAAAAAATCACATTTATAGTATAAGTATCGGAGTCTTATTCCCTTTTTAATTAAGTATAGTGAGATTCTATTCTCACTTCATAGCATAATCACGATGACAATTCTTTTGTCATCCTAATGTATTGCAGACGTGAAATCCCTACTGTTATTTTCTTTTAAGATGTCATTCCATTCGGAGTGTAACAAAGACGCGTAACCTCGTTAGCTCTGATGAATATTCTAAAGTGATCCTACAGGATGAATCCATAGGATGACAATCTAGAGTTGTTGTCATTCCGATATATTTACTTGTCATCTCAGACTTTAGTCATCGTCATCCCAGCATGAAAGGGAAAGAGTCGCTTAATGCGACGATATTGTGAGTTAGACTAGTGAATGAAATGAACGCTAAAAAGCTTGCGTCAAACGAGAGAGCAACATATGTTGCGATCATTTGAGAGATTCTATCTCTCAAAACCCTTCGGGCAATCCAAAAGTCCACTCCATAGGACTGATTACTATTCAATAACTAAAGTTGTTGGTAATCCCTTGCGTAAGTCCACTGGACTTCCTCATCCATCATTCGAGTTTACTCGGGAAAGAATGGGCTCCAGAGAATGCGGAAACATATGATCTTAACTCGGTGGCAAAGCCACACAGAGAAATGCGCGAGATCTTATGAGTTTTTCCTGTCATCTCAGTCCTGTAAGGACACGGGATCCCTTCAAAGTCATTCCTATTTTCTTCTGAGATCCTACGCCGCTTGCGTGCCTAAGATGACAATTCATTATTAGAATAACAAAACTTTTAACTTGTTATTCTAGACGCCAGTTTCTCTGCTATGTGTAATACATGTTATCTGAATTAGATACTGCCAAACAATAATCGTGCAAATAAAACATTCTTAAAACTAATCTCTTTTCCAGCAATCACTATGCCACTTTACAAGGGGCGGCATTGACACGAGAATCGCCTCTGGATTACCACCAGTCATAAATCCAAAACGAGTCCCTCTATCATATAATAAATTAAACTCAACATAACGCCCTCTTTTTAACAACAGAGCATCCCTATCATATTCAGTAAATGGTAAGTTCATATATTTTCGCACAAGCTTTGGATAAACATCCAAGAATGCAGACCCTACTCCCTTTGTAAAATCAAAATCATTCTTCCAATCTCCTGAATTCAAACTATCATAAAATATACCACCTACGCCACGCGATTCATTTCTATGAGGCAAGAAAAAATACTCATCGCACCATTTTTTAAATTTAGGATAGTATTCTGGATTAAATTTATCACAAACATTTTTAAAAGCATTATGAAAAGTTTTGGTATCTTCATCCTTTGGGTATAATGGGGTAAGATCCGAACCGCCACCAAACCACTCGCTTTGAGTGCAGATGAAACGAGTGTTCATATGGACCGCCGGCACAAGTGGTGAACACATATGAGCAACTAAAGAGATCCCGCTTGCCCAAAAAGTTCCATCGCCTCCGTCTTTCATTTCCTTAGCAAACTCTGGGGAAAACTTACCATAAACAGTTGAAATATTCACTCCAACCGATTCAAAAACATTTCCATACATAGTATTAATTTCGCCCCCTCCCCCATTTCCATTATCTCTCTGCCATTGCTTCATTTTAAATTTGCTAGGATTTTTTAAATTGTGGCATGACGCATAATCACACTCTATTTGCTCAAATTCTTTTAAAATTCTATCACGCAAATCTCTAAACCATGCGCTTGCTACCTTCTTCTTCTCATCTAAAGAATAATTCATAATACATCATTCAACATAACTAATTCATATAAAATATTATGTATTTTAATAAAAATCAATAATTTATTTAAAAAAACATTAAAAATATGCATTAA
>JBIKUW010000064.1:0-7463 GCA_044347385.1 Rickettsiales bacterium | reverse complement strand
TGGCGCAAAATTCTAATAGTATAGATCAATTACAATCGCAGCAATCCGCCCAGCTTGGTCAACAGTTTGTTGCTGATCAACAAAAAAGGAAGCAACAAAAAGGTGGTGGAAAGTCTATTGTAGAAAATCTAATTCCATGGTTTATTAGTCCAGATTATGAAATTGTTAATAGTTTCGTTGGTAGTTTTATTTCTACAGCAAATCTTGTTCCATTGACATCTATGCCTTCAATTGCTCAGTTTTTTAAAATTCGAGTAAGTTTATGGAAAGAGGGTACATTTATGGCTCAGGATGATATTTTGAGTGCAATTGATAAAGCAAAGCAGAATGGTGGAAAGGAAGATTTGGCTTTAAATGAAAAGCAGAAGTTTGATCAGACACAGCATGATAATAAAGAGATTCACGATAGCTCTAAACATCAAAGTGATCAGGGTCAAAAATCGAATTTTGCTAGTGAACAAAGTAACAAAGATAGTAATCATCAACAAAAAGGTCAGCAAGATAGTAATGATTCTCATAGAAATTATTGGAGTAATGTGAATATGCTTAACAACCAGGCTAGAGCAAATTTACTTAATAAAAATGCTGACAATTTTGAGGCGTTAGAACATTTTCTAAGGGAGCAGAATAGGGTGATAGAGTGGTCGAAGCAGCAGTCTCAACTGATTGAAAATATTAATCGACAAAAACAAAGGTCACGCGCAGGTTAGTTGACATTTTTTATACACATAGCGAGTCCCATACCACCACCAACACAAAGTGACACCAATCCTTTTTCGACATTTTTTCTTTTCATTGAATGTATTAGTGTTGTTAGGCAGCGTGCTCCAGAGGCTCCTATTGGATGACCTAGTGCAATTGCTCCACCGTTAATGTTTAACTTATCAATATCGATATTTAATTCTTTAACTATTGATAAGATTTGCGATGCAAAGGCTTCATTTATTTCTATCAAATCGATATCTGAAATAGACCATCCAGCTTTTGTTAATGCAATTTTACAAGCTTCTACAGGTCCTATGCCCATAAATTTTGGCTCAACACCAATTTCAGAGAATGATATTATTTCTGTTAAGGGTTTTAAGTTGTATTTTTTAACAGATTTTTCGTTTGCTAGTAATAATATTGACGCTCCATCATTAATTCCAGATGAGTTTCCTGCTGTGACTGTGCCATCTGAGCCAGTTAAAAATGCAGGTTTTAATTTATTTAATATATCTATAGTTGTGTTTTCTTTTATAAATTCGTCTTTATCAAAGACTCCAGCAATTTCTTTTTTATGATTTTTTATTTCAATTGGTATAATTTCATTTAAAAAATAATTATTTTTTGTCGCGATGCTTGCTTTTTGTTGTGAGTTAAAGGCATATTTGTCTTGATCAGATCGTGATATTGAATATTTTTTAGCGAGATTTTCAGCTGTAAATCCCATATGATAATTTTCAAATACATCAGTTAGTCCATCAACAGTAAGGGAGTCATTTAGAGATAAATTTCCTAATTTTTTCATATATTGATCTCTGAGATTTATGTAGTATGGTGACATACTCATATTTTCTTGTCCTCCAGCAAAGATAAATTCATTTTCAGTGTTTTGTAAATCTTGAAATCCGAGCATTATAGATTTTAATCCAGATCCGCAAAGTTGATTAATTGTGAATGATGGTATTTTATAGCTTAATCCAGATGACATAGCAGCCTGCCTAGCTGGATTTTGACCCAAACCACACTGTAAGACATGTCCAATTATTACTTTATTTACATTATCTTTGATGTTTTCAAATTTTGCTATCATGTGTTTCATGATAGCAGCGCTGTATTCTTGTGGTTTTATATTTGCAATTTTGCCAGAGAAATTACCGATTGCGGTCCGCTTTGCATCTACAATAAAAATTTTTTGCATATTTTTTATGAGAATAATTTATCTATTATTATCGTAGATAAATATTAATCTTCTATGAAATATTTATTTTATTAAGACACTGGGTATTCATGCGTTAATATTTACAATACTTTGTGATAAAAAGATACAATAAAGTATTTTCGAATAAATGTATAATCAGAAATTACTTTGAATATGAGCTATAGCTAGCTTTGCTGCTTGAGATTGAGCTTCTTTTAGAGATGAGCCTTTAGCCTCAAATTCAGGTAAATTTTGCGCAATTAGTTTTACTGTAAATTTTGGATTGTGACTTGGACCATGTTTATCAACTAGTATATATTGTGGTAAGTCAAGCTGATTCTTTTGTAACCACTCTTGTAACTGGCTTTTTGCATCTTTTTCAATTTTTTGTGCATTTTCTAAGAAATCATACCATAATTTTAATATAACATTTTTTGTAATTTCGAAATCGCTGTCAAGAAATATTCCACCAATTATTGCTTCCATGCAATCCTCTAAGTTCCCTTTTTTATCTTGGCCATTCGATTGCTCTTCTGATTGTGACATTTCAATAAATTTTCCAAGCTCGACTTTTATTGCGATTTGAACGATGGTTTTTCCAGACACGAGATGATTCAATTTTAAAGATAGCTCACCTTCGTCATCTTTTGGAAATTTTTTTAACAATGCTTCAGCTAGCACAGTATTTAAAACTTTGTCTCCTATGAATTCTAATTTTTCATAGGAGTGGCTTTTTTGAATACTTGGGTGACGCAAGGATTGTAGTAATAAGTTTTTAGATTTAAAAATATATTCCAAATTCGATTCTAAAACATTAAGATTTCTTTTATCATATATAGCATCAAATTTATCTAATATCATGGCTTGGAACTTCTTAAAAATATATCTGCTATCGTGCGTTCCAGGTGAGGCTTCGGGATGATACTGAACAGAAATTATCTTATCTTGCGGTATAGAAATACCTGCAACACTGCTATCAAATAAAGATTTATGAGTGACAAAAGAATTTTTTTGACTTTCTTTTTCAATAAAAACGTTAAAACCATGGTTTTGTGATGTGATCTCAACTTTTTTATTTTCTATATTTAAAATAGGGTGGTTGATTCCTCTATGACCCTGATGCATTTTTAAAACTTGTAATTGTAGTTTTGGATGTGAGATTGCAATAATTTGGTGTCCTAAGCATATACCGAGTATAGGTTTTCTTGAGTTAATAATTTTATCAATTATTTTTCTATTTAATTTTATTGCATCATTTGGATCAGCAGGTCCGTTGGATAGTATTATGCAGTCAAAGTTTTCAAAATTTATTTTATCGGCATTTGTTGTGCAAGGAAAAACTTCTATATTGAATCCATCATTTTCTAGAATTCTTAATATATTGAGTTTGATACCATAATCTATCACAGCAGCCTTGATGTGATTTTTCTTAGTGTCATGAACTATTTGATTAATGATCTTATTTCTTTCAGGGATTCTTAATATCTCGTTTATTATTTCATCAAATTTTACTAAATAGTTTTTTGCGTTTTGTGCAAATTCCGCAATCTGATTTTTATCTAGAGTGAAATCATTTTCTTTTGTTATAATAGTTGCATTTTGACTTCCAGTACTTGTAACTTTTTTGATAATAGCGCGTGTATCGAAATCATAAATGTGATATATTTTATTTTTTTGAAGCCATGTTTTAAGATTTTCAATAGATCTGTGATTTGAGTCTATGGAGATGTTATTTCTTGTGATGATTGCTTTAACGTGCACTATTGATGATTCAGTATCTATCTTGTTTGTTCCAGTGTTTCCAATATGCGGAAAACTAAAGATTACACCTTGACCAGCGTATGATGGGTCTGTTAATGTTTCTTGATATCCAGTAGTTCCAGTAGTAAAGCAGAGTTCAACAGTGGTTACCCCAATAGAACCAAAAGATTTTCCATATAAAACGGTCCCATCCTCAAACACTATTGCACTGTAATTTTCTTTCATTCTACTCAAATTGAAATTATATTAACATTTCCTTAATTGTAATTTATATTGTTTTTTTGTCAATGGTTTTTTAAATTTTTTATATAAAGTTATATTTTTTATATAGAAATTTCTTGATTACTAAAATTTTTATCATTTAGCCAATTTAAAATTAGTATGTTCAGTTCTTTGTTCATTAAGTGTGGAGTGTGACCAGCATTTTTTATTGAAATTCTATCAATTTTCCTGTATTCTTCCATCTTTCTTATGGTTTCTATTTTTAGCATGCTAGAGAGTTGTCCCCAAACTAAAAGTATTTTTGCATCTATTTTTTTCCATGTCTCGAAAATTCCTCCATTTATTCTAAATTGCTTATTGAATTCATCATTTCTATCAAAGCTATTTACGATTTGTTGATCGTAGTTCATTGTATAAGTTCCGTCATTATTTTGTGTTATAGAATTTTTTATAAAGAAATCCCACTCATATTGGTTTTTTATTCCAAAAATTCCAAATGTTGCTTTAATTTTTTTTGAAATATCCTCAAGTGTCTCAAATTTGTTTGGAATTTTGGATAGATAATTATATATTATTTCGGTAGTTTCTATTGGAAAAAATGCTCCAGAATCATTTAAAATCAATCTTTTGATTGGATTTTTTTGCTCTGACGCAAGCAATATTCCAAGCACACCTCCCATCGATGTTCCAATCCAGTTTAATTCCGTAATATTTTTGAATTTAAGAAATTTTTTTATATCATTCAAATAATAATGATAGTTGTAGTTTTTTGGATTATCCAGATAATCACTTTTGCCCCGTCCGGCAATATCAATACATATTACATGAAAATCGTCCTGCAACTCTATAGCTAAGAAATGGTAATCACTAGAATTTCTGGTTAGTCCATGCACGCAAAATACAACCTCATTTTCTGCAGATCCATATTCTCTATATGCAATTTTTCTATTATTTTCAACTTCAAAAAATTTATATTCAGGTAATGGGGTGTCCGAATGCATTTTTGAATTTAAAACTCATATACCGCAATTTTATTGTGAAATCTTTTATTGTCAATAGAAATGATGAGAGATATTAAAAAATGGTAATAAAATAACTTGACATTTTTATTTTTTTTCTTAAAATGGTCATAATTAGTTTGTTTTTATATTTTGATGGCGAAGGGCAGTTTTAGATCCAATTTTATTGGTATTATCCTTACATGCTTCCTTGCTGTTTTGTTTAGAACTTTTTTGTTTGAGCCGTTTCATATTCCCTCGAGTTCCATGAAGCCTAATTTGCTGATCGGAGATTATGTATTTGTTAATAAAATGTCATATGGTTATAGCAAGTATTCGATTCCTTTTCATCCTGATTTTATAAGTGGAAATATATTTCAGAAACTTCCAAAGCGTGGTGATATTGTTGTTTTTGTTCCTCCAAAAGATGTGAATTCATATTATGTGAAGAGGGTTATTGGTTTACCAGGTGATTTTGTAGAAATAAAAAATAGAAAGTTGTTTGTTAATGATGTTGAGATGAAACTTTCGGAAGATGGGGAGTTTTATGATTACGTTGAGTCTGTTGGAAAGCTAAAATTTAACAGGTTTGTTGAAGAAAATATTGATGGGAGAAAGTACGATATAATGTATTCTGATGGTTTTCAGTCTTTATTTGATGAGAAGTATATTGTACCGGATGACAGTTTATTTTTGATGGGTGATAATAGAGATAACTCTTTGGATAGCAGATTTCTTGATGTTGGTTTTATACCGGTAAACAATTTAGTTGGGAAAGTGAGCATTATAGGTTTTTCTTTTAATGAAAAAGGTGAGAAGTCTCCTGATATGAAGAGTAAAATTATGAATTTTATTAGATTTAATAGAATTTTTCATTCTGTAAATTAATTTTAGTAAGTATTGTATGTTGATTGCAGAGTTTTTTCTAAATTTTGTTTTAGCATTGTGTGGTGGCTTGCTGATGAATTTTATGCCTTGTATATTGCCACTAATTTCATTAAAGATTTCTACTTTCATTAAAAATTCTAGTTCAAAGCGTGATTTTGTTTTGAGTAACGTTCTATATTCATTAGGTATTTTTGCTTTTTTTTCTATACTGGGAATTTTCGTTGTTTTTAGTAAGAGTGTTGCAGGTAGTGTGATGCTTATTGGTCATATGCAGTCGGGGATTTTTCTTTTGGTTGTATTCTTTATTTTATTGTTGGTTGCTTTAAATCTATCAGGTTTTTTTGAGTTTAATTTTGGCGTTGGGTCTAGCAGAATTAGTAATATACTGAGTCATTGTCATGGAAAAATAAGTTATTTTTTTAATGGTTTTTTTATTTCGATTTTATCAATTTCGTGTACAGCTCCTTTTATTGTTACTGCCTTAACATATGCAATGAAAAGTAATACAAACCTTGTGATTACCATGCTTGGCATCAGTTTTGGTTTTAGTGCTCCATTTTTATTGGCAGCCATTTTTTCAAATAAAGTGCTTAATGTAATTCCTCGTTCTGGCCCTTGGATGAGTAAGTTTAAAAGCGTGATGTCATTTCCAATTTATGGCGCGGTATTATGGATTTTATATGTTTTGATAAAGCAAAATAATATTTTTTATGTATCGATAGCGATTTCTTTCGGATTTGTTTTGTTTTTTATCGGTTGGTTTATAAAGAATTTTGATATTTCATTTAGAAAAAAGTTAATTTTTTGTTCAATTGCGCTATTTTTAGCATATATTATGTTGCCAAATAATATAGAAAGTGTTGTTAAAGAGGATTTTTCTCTTCAAAAATTAAATACCAGCCTTCAAAGTCATCAGAAAGTTTTAGTTGTTGCTTCTGCTTCCTGGTGCGTTACATGTTATTTTAATGAGAAAAATGCACTAGAGTCAAAAGAGTTTTTTGATTTGTTAGCAGAACGAGGAGTTAGATATTTATATTTAGATTTAACAAATCATAATGATGAGGGTGAAAATTTTTTGATGTATTATAGGCATTCTGGCGTTCCATTTTATATTTTATTTAGTAGTAATGGTGACTATGAGATTTTGCCTCAGACTTTGACAAAGAGTTTTGTTTTAAAAAAGATTTATAATCTATCTTGAATGTAAATTTTTAAGATTTTTAAAATATTAATTTATGTTCTTAAAAATACCTGAATTTTATTAAAAATATATGAAATATCTATTTACAATCTATATTTATTACTTATAATATTAAGTAATTTATATTAATTGTTGGTGCTTTATGGTTTCACAAGTTGGTCAAGAAGTTTTGCAAGATATTGCAAACAGAGGTCAGAACATTCCGCAAAACGATTCTTCGAATGACATGAATATTGAGATTTTTCAAAATCAAAATTATATTAGTCAACTTTCTGAGTTAATGGAAAGTGTTTCTGATAGGGGTGCTACAATTGCTCAATTAAAAGATGGTACTGTATTCGTTTCTGAGACTAGAATTGTTGTTTATAAGTATATTTGGGATCCGATTAAATGTATTTTTGTTAAGCAGAGAACGAGAAATACAAGAAATAATACTAAAAATCAGAAGATCTACGAAGATTCAATGATTGATGAAGATGTTGATATGTAA
>JBIKUW010000063.1:0-7502 GCA_044347385.1 Rickettsiales bacterium | reverse complement strand
CTCCTAACAGGTATGGAACTAGGATGACAATACTTTTAACATTATTTTCAATAAAAACATATAAATAAACTTTATTACCAAAAACTATTACTATAAATAGAAACTTTATTAACGCTCTCTATTTAAAATTTACTATTTGTAAAATAAATAAATAATTTATAAAATTTTACCCCAAAACTGTTTTACATTATAATTTTTTAGTTTAAAATATAATAATTTGTTACAGAGCGTTATAATGTCTTTTTTATTTACTAGTGAATCCGTGTCATTCGGGCACCCAGATAAAGTAGCTGATCAAATATCAGACTTTTTGTTAGATTACTTTATTGAAAACTATGACCAGCCAAAAGTTGCTATAGAAACAATGATTGCTAGAAATAAAATGGTAATTGGTGGTGAAGTGAGTGTTGAATTTGAAGAGGAGAAACTGCATGAGCTCATCAAAAAATTCATCATCAAATCAAATTTAGTTCCTTACATGGCAGAGGACCCAGAAAATATAGAAATTATTTTTTTGTTAGATAGACAATCAAGTGAGATAAATCATTTGGTTTGTCATGAAGATGCGTCTATAGGTGCTGGTGATCAAGGAATAATGTATGGTTATGCTAATTGTGATACTCCAAATTATATGCCAGCGCCAATTTATTATGCAAAAAAGATTTTAAATAATGTTTTGCTGAATTGCCCAGATCTTGGTCCTGATGCAAAAAGTCAAGTAGCAGTTTTATATAACAATAAAAATAAACCTGTTGCAATTCAAAAAATTCTTGTTTCCATTCAGCATAAAGAGGATGTAGACTATAAGGAGTTGAAAGAAAAGATTTTGCCTTATATTTTAGACGTGATTCCTACTGATTTAGTTTCACATAACATAGTAATTATGGTAAATCCTGCTGGCTCATTTATTTCTGGCGGACCATTTGCTGATACTGGATTGACTGGTCGTAAAATTATAGTTGATACCTATGGTGGATTTGCTCCACATGGAGGAGGAGCTTTTTCTGGAAAGGATCCTACGAAGGTTGATCGCTCAGCAAGTTATATGGCTCGTTATTTAGCGAAAAATATAGTTGCAAGTAAGCTGGCAAAAGAGGTTGTTGTGCAAATTGCCTACACAATCGGAATTGAAAAGCCATTTTCTTTTTCTTTGAATACTAAAGGGACTGGATTTTTTGATGATGGAATTCTTGAGCAAATAGTGTCGAGTATTATGGATCTTTCTCCAAAAGGTATTATCAACTATTTAAATTTATGGCAGCCAATTTATCATTCAACTGCTAAATATGGCCATTTTGAAAACGACGAACTTCCATGGGAGCAATTAACGTTGGTTAATAAGTTTGAGTCATATATTAAAAATAATTTTAGTGATTGTGTGCTTTTACAAGATGAATCAGAAAAGAAAAAAGAGCTAATAAAGGCTGGATTTTCTGATTCCTGATAGGTTTTGTTTTTGGTATTATATAGAAATAGTAAAAAAATCTTTGTCATCCTAAAAATAATGAATTGTCATCCTAGCCACGTACCTGTTAGTGGCGTATGGATCTCAGCAGGAATTAGTAATGCATTTCTCAAGCCTAAAAGGATTCCACGTGCGTACCACACTGGCATGACAATAACTTAAGTCTGGGATGACAATTTAAAAAACACTGGAATAACAACAATCTTATATTGATAAAAATATATAACGATTATATAACAATATTAATTATTACATGCATTCATGTATTTTTTATTATAAACTGCTCTTCTCTTTATCTATAAGACTTTGAACTAGTGCAATATATTGTTTTTTAGCTTCACATCCTGAAACATGCTTTTTTTGCCATTCCAAGCATCCCATTTTGCCCTTCCTTTTTGATCAAAAATTCCTGGTTTGCTAGTATTAATATCTCCAACAGTTGCTTGCTTATATAATGCATATAAATCTAATTTTACATCATTTGATAATTTATCCAAATTCATAGTTTTTACTTTTTCTGCAGCTTCCTCAAAAGTCATTTGATTATTATTTTCCATATCACACCTAATTAATTGTATATATAATTTATATAATAATTGTTTTTGTTGTGGAAGCATGTTTGGTGAGGAATGAATTGTCATCCTAAAAGTTTTTATCATCCTAGCGAAGCGTAGGATCTTGTCAGAAATTAGGAATGACCTGAAAGGATCCTACATGCCGAAGCACTGGGATGACAACATCTAACTATACACATTTTGCTTTTGCTAAAGTTCAACTGAAAAATAACACATCATAATACTTTTCTTAAGTTCCTAGATTCCCTAAACCAACTTTTAAATTGTTATCTGTAAGGACAAAACTGGAATATTGCGTTCTTTCAATTTCACGAGTGCATTTAATGGACAAACCAATAAAAACACCAAGAATAGCCAAGGAGACTAAACTCCAAAATAAATCTCTTGTTGGAATTTTCTTGAAATCAATTTCATTATCAAGTTGTTTAAATAATTTAGATGCAAAAACTGCATTACAGTATATTGCAGTTCCTAGAGAAACAACTAATCCAGCGTAAAGAAACGGTAATTTAATATTATTTAAAACTACGCAAATCCTATCTTTAAGATAGCTTTTGATTTTTTACATATTTTTAACTAAAAAATTATTTTTATAATTATTAATTATTCCTACTTCTATAGGTTTCATCAGTGTGTCTACTCATCTCGAAAGCACCAACGCCAACTCTTCCAGCTGCAACTTCAGACTCTGTGTGGGCAGCAGCACCTTCACAACTTTGATAAAATGAAGAACTTGCAGCATTTTGTTTGTACATATTATCACACCAATGTTGATAAACAACTTTATCTGTTCCTTCTGCTTGATAACAACAACACAAAACTGACATACCAATTGCACAACCAACAGCTAAAGTCCAAGCAACTGCTCTCTCGCAATCATTCATTCCATCGCAGCAGTAAAAAAACTACTTGATTCTTGATTATTTCTTAAAGTATCAGGATTACTTGCATTCACACCATGTTTAATTGTTTCATTTGCAAGATCTATAGCAGCAAATTTGATTTGTTCTGTAACAATGGAATTTTTCTTTTTACTAATTCAGTAGCATTTGTTAATTTTTATCAAAAAATATAAATACTTAACATAATACTATTAATAGTATTATGTTAAGATAATAATTAATTTACCATTTATTCTATTTTACTTCCTGCATTACATGAATTTCACATCTCGTTAACTCTCAAATAGAATAATACAATATCTATTTTCATTCATCTCCTCTCCTCCATCAATTTCAAAAAAATACTTGTAATTATCATCAGAAGGAAGATGAGTAGCAATGCTGGAATTGCAGCTTCTTCATATCTTTCATCGCTGATAAGTTCGTATGTTTTGATAGATAGATTGCTGAAATTGAAAGGTCGTAAAATTAATGTGATTGGTAATTCTTTGATTGAGTCGATAAATACTACTAAAAATACTACGATTATTTCCCGAAAATGAAGAGGTAATGACCAAATGAAGGTTCTTATCCTGCTGATAAAATCACTTCCTGAATAAATTTTTTTGACTAAACTGATTTCACGCTTTTGTATTATCAATCCTGAGTTTATAGTATATATCGCAATGTTTGAGAAGCGAAAAAGGCAGCTATAAACTATTCCAAAGATTGTTCCGAAAAATGTATACCTCATCCATTGCGCTGTTATCATTGAAAATCCACTGATGAAGCCGCTAACTTTATCGCACCAAATAATAATACTTATTGCAATAAAAGCCCCGGGTATTCCATAGGCGAATGTTATTAGTCCTTTCAAAATATAATTAAAAATTTTACTGAATCTATTTGCTTCCGAATTGTTTTTTTGCAATATATGATTAATTATATAACCCATGATTATTGAGAGAATCGCAATGATTGATGAGATATAAATTGTGTTGATGCTGAGATAGAAAAATTCAGAGATTTTATGATTTTGATAAAATTCGCTGATTTTTTGCGATGCGAGGTAAATTAGCTCTCCGATTGGTATAAAAACAGCGACAATCCCAATCATCCCGCAATATAAATTTGCAAGAATGCTACATGTTCTTGTGAGTTTAAATTTATTGATATTATTTTGATGCATATTAGCTGCATAGTTGTTATTCTTGCGATAACTCTCCTCCATAATGAGAAAAATCGCAATAATTGCAAAAACTATAATTCCAGCCATTGATGCATAATGGTATTCGTGAGTGTAGAACCATTTGCGATATAGGAAATTTGTGAGATTGTTGAGCCCATATTGATTGCTCATTCCATACTCAGCGATAATTTCCATTGAAACGATTGAGATCGCAAAAATAATTGTCGGACGAGCGGATGAAAACATCACCTGCCAATATATCTGCCAGGATTTATATCCATTAAGTCTGGATACAGTAATTATATTCTGTATTTTTTTAAAAGTTGACTGCATTAAAATATATACGTATGGATATAGGGCGCAGGAGGCAACAATTGTTGCTCCAATATAATTTCGGAATTTTAGATGTGGGAAAATTTTGTTTATAAAATCGGTATATTCAAAAAAATGAGCATCCGCAAATGCAGCAATGTAGATTGGTATCAATGTTGGAATGAATAAAACATATTTCCAAAGCCATGCAAAGCGAAATTGATGAAAATTAATTAGCCAAAAGATTGATGTACCCAAAATTGTTGAGATAGTTGAAACTGCGATGCAATATAAAATTGTGTTGGTTAGTGGTTTTCTTAATTCGGAGAGAAGTTCAAAAAAATCACTAATTTTAATATCATTTAAATTAAAAAAGAAACTTAAACTCGGGGTCATCAGAAAGATTATAAAAATGCACAGTACGAATCTTCCAATTGATTTAATTTTGACCATGAGTTAATTAATTTTTTAAACTTTATAACACAATTGTAGGGAATTTGGCTAAAAAATCAAGTGAGGAAGCTTTATTCTTCGGAAATTCTCATCTTACAATCATGATTGGAGTAGTTTCGCTATAATTATCAATAATATTTGAGATCAATTTTTGTCTTATTATCTGCTTTTTCAATTTTTTCTTCTCTGATTTGCTCAATTTTCCAACATTTTGCTGTTCAATATCAACATCTTTCTCTGAATTTTCTTCAGCAGTAAAATTAACATCTCTGCGATTATTCTTATATATTATGGAGAAATTTTTCTGCTTGATAGTCTCTTGCTTTATTGTATTTTGCTGAATGATGGATTGATTTATCGCTACCTCAGTTTCACCGCTTTTCTCATCAGCAAGATTAAGATTTGTGATATTTTCTTGATTATTTGCATTATCTGAACTCAAATAAAGATCATCTTGTTTGCTTAAAGATTTCGGATAAAGATTATCTTGAATATTCGAATCTGTTTCAGAAATCATTTCTTTCTTTTTTTGCAAACGTTTGCAATGAGATAGTTTGAACATTATGAAATTGTTCAAATCCCTTAACTCCGCTTTTGCATTCAATATTTTTTCTATTATTGTCTCTAGATCACTTTCTACTAACGATCTATTTCTTCCTTTTGTCAAAAGTATCATTGTTATTTCATATACATTTTGAAAGATCGTTACTTCTTTTATTTTTCGTAAATTTCCATAAATCTCAACTGGATCTGGATAACAGAATTGCTCAAATTTTGCACTAGTTTTTAAAATTTTTGGAACTTCTTTTGTATAATCAAATTCATCTAAAAGATTAACTAATCTGAGGGATCTGTTCGCGCATGCATTGATATTTTTTAAAAATAAAGCTGCTTCTTTCTTGAGTTTGGCATTAGTACACTCAAATGCACTGTATAAAAAACATCTTTCAAAGAGTATTAGAGAATGCTCTAGGGTTGTGCTCTTTATGTCTGGCTCATCATCGTGATGCCCATTTACATTTGCAGTATTAGTTACCATTTTCTTCTCAAGCAAAATATAAACAATCAGTATTGCTAGAAATGTTATATGAAGAAAAATGAGGTCGGAAGCAATAATGTGAAAAAATTATGTACCAACAGATTTACCAACAGAAAATTTTGTATATTCTTGAAGTTCTATAGAATTTTGCTGCCTTCTACGATAAGTATGCACATCTCCGGGTTCACAACTAGAACATAAGTATTTGGATTTAGAATCATCGCATATTGAGATAGATAAAAAAATTAAAACAACAAAGATAGATACAAGGCCATATGTTATCCACTTTACCAATTCAGGAACTTCACCGTCTTTTCCACCCTTGACGTTCTCAACTGTTCGATTAGCAACATTACTTGTTATATTTAGAGCTTTTTCAGCAATATAAGTAGCATTTTTATATACAAGATTTGAAATTGTTGGCACACCTTTCCTCTAAAAATATTAATAATATGATTATATTTTTAATAAATACTTTGCAAAGTATGAATTTAGAGATTTTTTTCTGGAAGAATAAAGATTGTCATTCTAATGTTTTCAACTTGTCATACCAGTGTTATTGGTATTGTCATCCCAGTTGAACAAAGTGAAACATGGGATCCATTGAGTCATTAGAAATGTTCTGATGAGATCCATACGCCACTAACAAGTACGTGGCTAGGATGACAATACTTGTTTTCTCGGTTAAGAGAAATTGTCATCCCAATTGAACGAAGTGAAGCGTGGGATCCCATTGAGCTCTGAGAAATGTATTGCTAATGAGTGACGAGATCTACGCCACTTCGTGTCTAGGATGACAATACCCTTCAAAACTCAAAAAATTTATATTCTAAAAACGCACCATACCACTATCTTTTCCTTTTGACTCCTGATGTTTCTGAACTACAGCCTCTTTTTTCTCACTAAAACCAGATTCAAAATTCTTAACCGCTTTATCTAATTTATTCGCAACTTCTTTTGGCATATTTGAAACTTTGGTAGCAGCACTTTTTACACCTTCTGCCGTGGCTTTAGCAACATCAACTGTAGCATTTGCAACAGCTTTCCCACCTTTATAAACACCTTCTGCAGCCAAAGCGGTAACTCCAACAACTCCAGTTGCTACGCCCTTCCCAACACTAACAGCTCCTTTACCAACCGTGGAAGCAGTTTTCACAACTGTATCAGAAGCCCTTCTCACACCACTTGAAACAGTATCCTTTGCCGCTGTAGCTTTATCAACAACAGCGTTTTTCGCATCAACAACACTATTTTTAACAGAGGTAGCTGCGCCTACTACACTATTCTTAGCTGAGCTTGCAGCATTCACTACACTATCTTTTGCAGAAACAGCTGCACCTGATATTGCATCTTTTGCTGCAGTTGCTTTCTTGTAAACAGCATCTTTAGCATTCTCAGCAGCATCCATTACACCAATGGCTGTTTTAGTAAAACTAGCCTTTGCACTATCCTTTGCCGCTGTAGCTCTATCAACAACAGCGTTTTTTGCATTTTCAGCAGCATCTATCACGCTATTCTTTGCACTGTTAACCCCCTCTCTAACACGATCAACTTTCTCACTCACACTATGTTCAGCATCTCGCGCAAA
>JBIKUW010000061.1:0-7572 GCA_044347385.1 Rickettsiales bacterium | reverse complement strand
TTTGAATGTTATTAATATGGAATGGAAGATTAATAGAGTTATCTGTATTAGTAGATCCACCTAATGATTGATCACCAGTAGCAGAAGCTTGTGGAGTGAATAATAGGAATGATTGATCATGATTTGCGCAACTATTTTGAAGAGTTACATCAAAGTTGTTGTAGGCGTAGTTGATTGATGAATCAGTTCCGCATGTGAAGGTGATGCCTTGTGTTGTGCCTGGAGTTGGTAGCGTTGTTGTAGCTGATGTTGCAGTGATCGGATTACCTGAGGAATTTTGAAAGTAAACATTACCAGTAGGATTTGCAAAATTAAGTGCACTACATTCATAACCCGAAATAACCATATGGCAACCAGTACCTCCACCAACACCGCTATAAGTATTGGTAACTTCACTCACACTACTAACAATAGCATAATTTTCAAAAAGGCTATAAAAATTATTTATATCTGCGTCGCAACCTGCTTGACTAACTCTATCAACACAATTATTCAGAACACTTATACAGGCATAATCAAATTCACAACCTCCAGCACTGCCAGTACTAGTCCCCAAAGTATCTAAATCAATTGCAACATTACTTCCAGTTCCAGCAATTCCTGGAATATTTACTACAGAATTATTAGTTGAAGAAACAGAAGGAGTTCCTGTTAATTCTAAGATGTAACGAGATGACATAAAGAAACCTAAAAATATTTTGTGATAATTCATAATTCTATGAGGTATTTATTGAAAACAAGTTAATATCAATTTTCTATATCATATCCATCCAAGATCTCAAACTTTTCCGATTATCCAGCAACTGGTCTTCCATTTGCATTTTGAAAATGACTACCATAAATACTCATAAAGCGTAACTCATCGCATAAGTATCCAGAAACAACAAAATTACAACCGCCATTCTTACTGTTTGCATTATAAGTATTAGTAATCGAACTATAGTCTCTAATAATATCATCATTTTGAAATAGATTATAAAAATTGTCTAAATCTTCATTACAACCTTCTTGAGTAGTTCTGCTAAAACACACTTCAGAAAAAGGGTCAAAAAAACAATTGTAACTAAATTTACAATCTTCAATTGCAACTTTTTCTAGGAAGATGTTAACCATGCAAGGACCTATAAATAACTTATTATAAATTTATTATATGCAATATTTACTTCATAAAGATTAAGATAATAACATAAATCATAAATTTAGTTAAAAAACAAAATAAAAAAACTGACATATCAGCACAGAAATGGACTACTTGAAATTGCAAAACAATTTCGTTACAATTTAAAAAAGTAATTCGAAGATCTTAAAATTTAACATGAAAATCAGAAATTTCACAAAAGTAACCCCAAGATTTATAACATTTTTACTGATATTAGCTGGAAGTTTTACAGGAGCAGCCTACTCAATGTCTTCAAAAGATATGTCAGTCATTGAAAATCCACCTCCTGTTGAAAAAACTAGTTTCTTTTTTGATAACAATAAAAACAATAGCGATACTGAAAACGCTCCAGTGAAAAATCTTAATGAATCGAAAAAAAATCTTTTAGTGAACTTTCAGCATGACGGATTTGCTGATCTAACTGAAAAATTAATGCCTTCTGTTGTAAGTATTATTACAACAAAAAGAGTTGATCCCGCAAAAGGCAATCCTTTGATGATT
The DNA here is from genome assembly GCA_044347385.1 of Rickettsiales bacterium. Lineage (GTDB taxonomy): Bacteria > Pseudomonadota > Alphaproteobacteria > Rickettsiales > CAIPFW01 > CAIPFW01. Next base: position 5,912 of record JBIKUW010000061.1, on the reverse strand, counting down.
GATAAAGATTTACAAGATTTTTTAAATAGATTTTTCTCAATGCCAGGAATTGAAGAAGGAAATCCAGACAATCCTCCTCAGCCTCATCACAAAAAAATGAACAAAGAAATGACGTTTGGATCAGGTTTTGTGGTAAGTGCTGATGGATATGTTGTAACAAACAATCATGTAGTTGATGATGCAGAAGAAATTAATATCAAATTCAATAATGATAAAATATTCAAAGCAAAACTCATTGGTAAAGATGAAATAGTTGATCTCGCTCTTCTAAAAATCACTAATAGTAAAAAGCCTTTTGATTTTGTTGAATTTGCTGATTCTGAGAAATCCCGCATTGGAAATTGGGCAATTGCAATTGGAAATCCTTTTGGTTTAGGTGGCTCAGTGAGCGTTGGTGTGATTTCCGCGATTTCAAGGGATATAAATTCTGGACCATACGATAATTTCATTCAGACAGATGCTGCAATTAACCGCGGTCATTCTGGAGGGCCTCTTTTTGATATTGATGGAAAGGTCATTGGAATTAATACTGCTATCATCTCTCCATCTGGTGGAAATGTTGGAATTGGCTTTGCAATTCCTTCAAATTTAGCTATGCCGATTCTGGATAATATTAAAAATGGCAAAAAGACAGTTCGTGGCTATATAGGCGTTAAAGTTCAAATTGTTAATCAAGAAATGGCAAATGCTCTAGGGCTATCCGAACCATATGGTGCATTAGTTGTTGAAGTTATGAAAAATAGCCCTGCTGAACAAGCTGGTTTGCAACCTGGGGATTTAATTCTTGAATTTAACAATGTCATTGTTAAAAATATGAGACAACTTCCTCGTATAGTTGCAGCTGCTAAAATTGATGAATTCTCAACTATGAAGGTCATTAGCAATGGTGTTGAAAAACAATTAAAAATTAAAGTCCTTGAAAATACCAATGATAAGGAAAAAAGTGATAAGAAGAGTCCAAGCGTCATTGATGAGAAAAATTCTACTAAAATCAAAAATTTCGGATTTTCTCTTTCAAACATTTCCGAAGACATCAGAACTAAATTAAATATCAAAAAAGATGTAGAAGGTGTTTTGATCACAACAATTTCTCCTAATACTCCTGCTGAGAACTCAGACATTCAAAAATTTGATATCATTCAAGAAGTGAATCAGATGAAGGTTAAAAATATTTCTGAATTTGAGAATGCTCTCAATAATGCTAAAAACAAGAAAGCCTTACTCTTAGGTATTATAAGAAATGGTGCAAAGAGATTTGTAACTATTGAAATTGATGATGAGGAGCAATCAAAATAAATTTTTAGAAAGTTATTCTAGAATTAGAAAAAAGTTCCCTCTGATGGTTGAACTAATTTTTTATTCTTAGACATATTTTTTTTTATTGTTACAAGTATAGATTCAATAGTACTATTCTTCTCCCATTGAATGATTTTCTTTAAATCAACAAGGCCATTTTTTTGATCAACAAATGGAAGATTAACTCGACTTATAAATTTTACTATCGGTGGTTGCAATGGATAATTTTCCCCTACTTCAATTTTTAAAGAATATATTCTACCATCGTAGTTTGTATTTGATGGACCGATAATAATTCCTTTCCAATTTGACATAGAAATATCCTCTGAATTTTCAAGTCCATAACTTAATAATGGATCTGCAATTTCTTTTTCACTTTTTTCCAATTCTTCTAGAAGTTTAAATTTTCTAACTACATTATTGCTACTATCCATAAATTTCCTTATATAATTATCTAATATTTCGATTTATATATTAATAATAATGTAGTTGATAAGGAAACATAAAATAATCAGAAAATTTATTTAAAATATTTAAAATTCTTTTATTTGAATTTTTTGATAATCAAATTAAAAATCTTTTTTATATAGTTCTTTATGTAGAAAAATATTGATTTATTTTTTACATTTAAATTTTTCTTACACTTTTTGCATTTTGTTTTACACTCTTGACTAAAATAACGATGTTTAATAAATTGATGATTTAAAATCTCATCGCTACCAACTTTACGAGGACTCATCATTTTATTTCTATAATTACTGTACACATTATTACCATACTTATTAATATAGTAATAATAATTTATTTTTTCACATATTTGGAAGCATCTTAAGCTGAGTAGTCACTAAATTGAATAATCACTAAATAATCGGAAAGCCATATTCGTCATTTTCATCAAAATAGCTTTTAAAAAATTCAATTATGAATTCTTCATAAACTTTAGTCACAATCTTATTTATAAGTTTATATGAATTTCTCAAATCTTTCTCTTCGATGCAGTATGGAGGAATAAGATAAATATTGTTGCCAATTGGCCTAATCACAAGACCATTTTTCATAATCTCACAACTCAATTTTTTACGCAAAAATCTATCAATCCATTCTGCTCTTTGTTCTAACTTTTTTTCTAAATTGCTGCGATTTTCTCCTATTTTATCATCAATATCGTCATTATTTCTTTCTAGAGAAAGTATTCTAGTTATTTTATTAACTATTTTTTCTAGAGACATATTTTTTAGTTCAATCATCTGGTTCAGTTCATTTAATCTTGCGTTTGTATGGCCTTCTATATTTGACTTTACAATAGCTTTTAAACAATCACTGAAGTTGTAAGTCGTTATAACCGAAATAGTCCCTATAATTCCCTTATTTTTGACATAATTATTTTCTAATTTTCTTAACTCTTCATGATGAATTTTATTAATATTTTTAATATTATTTTGAGTTTCTTTCTCTTCTAACAAATTTAAAGATGCAATAGCTGCTGCGCAACCCAATGGATTCGCTGTATACGAATGACCATGTAAAAACGCTTTCGAATAGTTGTCTCCCAGAAATTTATTGTAAATTTCGCTTGTGAAAACTGTCAATCCCATCGGAAGAAATCCTCCAGTTAAGCCCTTTGACAAACAAATCATATCTGGAATAAAATTACAATGATGAAAAGCGAAATTTTTTCCAGTTCTACCAAAACCAGTCATCACCTCATCAAGAATAATTAAAATATTATATTCTCTTAATAAAAACACTAATTTATTTAAAAATTCCTTGCGATAAATTTTCATGCCACTCGCCCCCTGAACTATCGGCTCACAAATAAATCCAGCGATATTATCACTATTATTTTTTAGAAAAATTTCTAATTTAGTTAAAATATTTTCCTCCCTTCTTTCAACATCCATTAAATATGCGTGATGGAATTCATTTTTATTCTCATCGTCACTTTCATAAATATTATTTTCAATATATGGGACTTCAATAAACTCAAACTCAATAAAAAAATCCTCGAAGACCTTGTGATATCCTGATGTTTTACTTGCACTCATTGCGCCAAAAGTATCACCATGATAATCACCTCGTAAGCTCAAAAATATTTTTTTATTCTTGCCATCATTTTTATGAAATTGATAGGCTACCTTCAAAGCAACTTCAACAGCAGTTGACCCATTGTCCGAAAAGAAAAATTTATTAAGAGGTTTACTTTCATCCATTTTTATATTTGGAGATCTTGAATCAGTCATCAGCCCTTCAAATCCATACCATTCAACGCTGTGCTTCGGTTTATTGATAGTTTCACACAATTTTTGACATAAATCCTCTGCAGGATCATGAGTAAATCCAGCAAAAATTACGTGCTCCAATTTTTTCGCTTGATCGTATATGGCTTCAGCAATTTTTTTATTACCATGACCATGAAGATTCACCCACCATGAAGAAATCAAATCCAAATATTGATTATTTTTTTCGTCATACAAATAAGCACCCTCACCCTTTGTAATTTTAATTGATAAATCTGTTATTTTTTCCTGAGTAAATGGTCTCCAAATTAACGATTCTTTAAAAATTTTTGACATATCATTTGAAAATAATATATATTTTTCTATAATAGAACTTCTAGTTTAAATATCAATCTTTTTCTAAATTTTTTTAGCATTATTATGAGTAATTTTAATAATATTATTTCTTGCAAGAAAAAAATATAATTTTATAATGTGGGATGACAATTTTTTTCAAGTTTATGAATAATTTAAACAATATTGCATTTATTTTACATCATGGATGGGGATTGAATCAAAATTATTGGAAAAATTTGATTTTAAATTTATTTTCTAAAAACATTTCATCAGACGATATTTTTTTGTGTGAAGCTGGGTACTACAAAAATTTAGCTAGAACAAATTTGGAGAATATAACCAATTTTGCCTTTGAAAAAAAACTTCAAAATAAAAAAATAATTGGAATTGGTCATTCAATTGGATTTGCAAAATTACTTGACCAAGATGATCGAATTCATTTTGATTATCTGTTTGGTTTGCAGTCTTTTATAAATTTTTTAGGAAATAATGATAAAGGCGCAATTCAGGGATATCAACATTTTTGCAATTTTTTCAAAGAATCTCCATCGAAAGTTTTAGAGGGTTTTAACAAGCAAATAGGATTTGATGAAAATTTTTGCGATAATGAAAACCTAAATCTAGACCTTCTACAGAATGACTTGAATTTATTAAATAATAAACTATCGCACCTCTTTGATAAATTGGAAGATTTAAATTACAAAATTTTTGCAAGTAAGGATGACTATGTTGTTCCAGCAAAAATTGTAAAACAGAATTTTCCAAATGATAGAATTATTTTCTTTGAAAGCTCCAATCACTACCTAGGGTTTTTGAATAGTGAAAAAGTTTTAAACCTTGTTTATGAAAACATTTACCAAATATTTTAGTCTTTTATTTTATTTTTATTATCATTAGATTTAAAGATGGATTTTAATTTCGAAAATGTTGAACTCGGTTCTTTGTTGCTATTTATATTATTATTACCATCATTCAAATCAATTTCATGCAATGTTTCACCATTATTCTCATTCTCATTCTCATTCGTTTTAGTTTTGACACTCGTCATTTTATTGGCATCATATTCACTTATCTCATTCAAAATAACTGGTTGCTGTAATTGATTTTTAACTTTTTTAAAATTTTCTAAATCTTCAATATTTTTCATAAGTACTTCATTTCTATTTTTTAAATTTTCTTTTTCACGATTTAATTTTTCATTTTGCCCCATAAGTTCCTTTATCCTCGTACTGGCTTCCTCCAAATCATCTTTCAATTTTCTGTTTTCATTGTTTATATTATTTACTTCTCCCTCTCTTCTCTTCATCGATTGATTATCTTCACTTAAATCCTTTATTGTTCTGTTCATAAGTTCAATTGCTTTCTTGTTTTCCGATAACTTATCATTATATTCTTTTTTGATTTCTGATAATCTTTTCTCATATTCTTTTTTATTTGTTTCTAAATCATCTTTTGATTTCTGTTTTAAATCAGTAATTTTTTTCCTTCTATCAACTATAATTTCCTTTAGATTCTCTTCTAAACTTACTTTTTCTCCTTTTAACTTTTTTATTTCTTCTGTATGAATCTTTGCCATTTCTAAACGCTGCCTTATTGTTTCATCTTTTTCTTCAATTCTTAAATTAAACTCTTCTCTTTCACTTCTCAATGATTTCAATTTCTCACTTTCATCTTCACTAAGATTTTTTATTGTCTCTTTATTCTTCCAATTTCTAATAGCCAACCAAATCGCAAGTACAGTCATAATTATCAATAACGCAAGTATCGCGGATCCCACACCTGCTAAAATTGTAATTACCTTCCTAGCACTTGTTTCCATTATTATTTTTGAATTTTCATTAGGTATTAAATTATTCATAAAATCTTATTTAAAATATACTTAATAATAAACTAACATATCAACACTTGTAAATCAAATAATTAAAGTTATTTATCATTTTTTTCTTCAATTATATTATTTTCTAGATTTTTTCTATTCAGTCTTGGTAAATCATTCATCTCACTTGTTGAATAAACCTGATGCAATTTTCAATCATCACCATA
>JBIKUW010000085.1:0-5701 GCA_044347385.1 Rickettsiales bacterium | reverse complement strand
AGATTAATCCCTATATCTCCAAAACCGTATGTCAAAACAACCAAAACAAATGATAAAATAAATATACTGCCAAAATGCGGAGGAATTCTACGACAAAATGGCAACATACACGCAGCAACAACGCCAAATCGCAAAACTGATAAAAAGATTGGCTTAATATGTTCCAATGCTCCTTTTGTAACAATATAATCTGTTGCCCAGAAAATACACATCACTGAAACCAGAAACAAATCAAACAATTTCATAAAATTGACAATAATTTTTATTAATATAATAATTTATTATATCAAAACTTATCCGATAAAGCAAAAACGCCTTCTTTTGATTATATATGCATCATAAAAACCAATAATTATATAAAGAACTTATATGCTTGCTACTAAACAAATCAATATGCTATGATATTAAAATGATAATTTGATATTCGGTACATTATTTACTCTTCTTACTTTGAGCGTGATTTTCATTAGAAGCAAAAACATCATCGTTCATTCTAAACTGATCTGGTGATTGCAACTTAGAACCTAAATATTTTATTGATAATTCTTTTATTCTATTCGGGTCAGTTAAGTATGCCCACTCAGCTCTCAAAATGTGAATATCATCTCTATCCTTCTCTATCTTCTTCTTTAGAATCGAGATCTCCGATTTTATATCATTTGATCTATAACTTACCTTAGATAAAAAGTATAGCAAAGCTAGAAATAATGAAAAATTAAAAACATAAAAAACTTTTTTCATCCTTCTACTATACCCTCTTCAAAACTCTCATCTTTGCCGAACGCGCTCTTATGTTATCTTGCAATTCAATCTCACTAGGAACAACGACCTTCCCTTCGATCTCAAAGTTGAATCTATCATAAAACTCACGATCTAATAATTTATAAACATTACTTCGCTCCTTCTTAGAAACTGCTTGAAAAAACTTCTTTACAATTCTATCTTCGGTTGAATGAAACGACACTACCACAATTCTACCACCAACTTTTAAAATTTTAGATAATTTTTGCAAAGCAATAATAAGATTGTTCATCTCATCGTTAACAAATATACGAATTGCTTGAAAAGTTTTAGTAGCTGGGTCTGTTGCTTGCTTTGGATTAAATCCAACAACCGATCTCACTATCTTCGCTAACTGCAAAGTAGTTGTTATCTTCTCATCCTCTCGAATTTTCAAAATTGCCCGCGCAATCTTCCTCGCGTCTCTCTCATCGCCATAATAATAAATCACATCAGCGATATCATCTAAGCTTGAATAATTGATAAAATCAGCAGCTGTTTTTTGAGAATCAGAATTCATCCTCATATCCAATGGACCATCTTTCTGAAATGAAAAACCTCTTTCTGCGATATCCAATTGCATCGATGAAACTCCAAGATCCATCATAATTCCATCTAACTCATTAATTCCATCTTCCAATAATAACTGATCTACATTTGCAAAATTTGAATGATAGAATCTTATCTTCTTATGAAATTCACTTTCTAAAATTTCAAAGTATTTGTAAGTTGAGAAATCCTGATCGCATGCATAAACACTCCCACCTAACTCTAAAACTTTTTTAGAATAACCTCCTGCACCAAAAGTACAATCTAGATATTTTTTATCATTTTCGACATGCAATGCATCTACAACTTCTTGAAGTAAAACAGAAATATGAGACATAGGATATATAATAGTTTTCTTAAAGTATATTAAAATAAAGGAAATATAACAATGGATGTTATAGATATTTTTCAAGAACTTTCATCTAAAATAAGCATATATCAAAAATCTACAACCTTCTTGGTTCTAAAACATGGCTCTCTCTGCTATCATATATCATAAATTTGTGTGAACAATATATAATGTACAACCTTGATCTGATTCCAGCTTTAATGGACTCAACCCAAAATTATATTTATTATTTAGTTGATAAAGCAACTGGAAAATCTGCTGTAATCGATCCAGGTGATTCAAAACCAATTCTCAATTTTTTAAATAAAAAAAACTATAAACCTGACTTTATCTTAAACACTCATAGTCATTGGGATCATGTAAATGGAAATGTTGGTTTAAAAAAAACATTTCCAGATTGCAAAGTTGTCGCTAATCAACTAGATAAAGATGCAATACCTTGCGTTGATATTTGTGTAAATTATGAAGATATATTTTCTATTGGAGAAATAGAATTTGAAATTATTCATACTCCTGGACATCTTCGAAACCATATTGCTTTTTATTCCAAAAATGCAAAATTGCTTTTCTGTGGGGATGTAATGTTTTCTGGTGGTTGCGGAGGAATGTTTGAAGGAACTCCTGAGGAAATGTTTCACAGTTTTCAAAAATTTCAAAAATTACCAAACGATACAAAAGTTTGTTGCGCTCACGAATACACTGCAAGCAACATGCAATTCGCACTAACTCTCGAACCAGATAATAAAAATTTACAAAGAAGAATGGAGCAAGTTCGATTCTTCTTAAATCACAATAACCCAACCGTTCCTTCAACAATTTTAATTGAAAGAGAAACTAATCCATTTATGCGCTTTAATGATCCTAAATTGCGAGCAGCTTTAAATATTGATTTGAATGAAAGTGATATCAATGTCTTTAAAAGAATATTGAATGAAAAAGCAAGATTTTATAGCAGACTCAATTTTTAATTCAAAAATATGCTTCCATCTATAAACAAAATATGGACAATAATTTAAATGGAGTAAAAAAATTGCACATCTTACAAAAATTTAGATGCACACAATATTGATTAAAGACAATTTTCACCCACCATTATGTAAAATCTATTTTAGCTCCAATAGCTTTAAACTTTTTCTCAAAATTCTCATACCCTCTATTTAAATATCCTGCATTGTGAAGCATCGTTCTTCCATTTGCAATCACGCCAGCAATCAACAAAGCCATGCTCCCTCTTAGGTCATGAGCGTATATCTCAGCTGAATGGAGCTTTTCAACACCCTCAACAATAATTTTATTTTCGTCTTGTTGATATATTTTTGCCCCCATCTTAGATAGCTCTTTTATGAATAAGAAACGTCCATTAAAAATCTTCTCTTCAATAACTGAGCTCCCACTTGCAACACACATTAAAGTTGTATAAATTTGCTGTAAATCCGTTGGGAAATATGGATATGGCGCAGTAACTATGGATTTAGCAAAAATCTTTTCACTTTCATCTATCGAAACTAAAATTCCATCGTTTTTAACTTCTATTCTACCATTTGCTAATTTCAAAGTTTCAAAAAAGTACTTTAAATGATCGTAATTTGCATTTTTGAGAAACAATTTGCTCTTGGTTGCCATTGCCAGAATAGCATATGTCCCTACTTCCATTCTATCATAAATAATTTTATATGGCTTTCTCTGAAATATATTATCACGGTTCTCTCCATAAATTCTAATTGTGCTTGTTCCAAGTCCTTCTATCTTTACACCTAATGAAATTAAAAAATTTCCTAAATCTACAACTTCTGGCTCTAATGATGCATTATTTATTGTTGTAATTTCATGAGCTAAACTTGCTGCAATCATAATATTTTGAGTCGCTCCTACTGATGTCTTATAAAAATTTGCATCTATGCCTTGCAATCTCTTATCAGCTTTTAAACATACAAAACACTCATCATCAATAACTTCAGCACTCATCTTATTTAAAAAATGAAGATGCATATCAATCAATCTAGCACCTATTTTACATCCTCCTGGTTTTGGAATTTTAACTTCACCGTTAATTGCAAGAATTGGACCTAAAAATAAACTTGATGTTCTGATCTTCTCACACCACTCTGCATTCTCAATAAAGTGATTGATTTCATCTTTCTCATAAATCGTCAAAATACCTTTTTCAATATCAAAGTGCGATGCACTTCCTATATCTTCCAATAATTCTAACATTATATGAACATCTGCAAGATTTGGAACATTCTCAATCACTATCTCTTTTTTCGAAATTAAAGATGCCGCTAAGATTGGTAAAATCGCATTTTTTGCTCCAGAAATATTTACTTCTCCCTCTAACTTATTCCCTCCGTTTATAATCAGTTTACTCATTTTGTGATTCCACTTTCTATTTGAATCATGTTATCACATATTATTGCTTTTTTAATTGGCAAACCATATTAAGAATTAATTATTATTTATCATAATTTACTATTTATACTATGAATATTTATACTATGAAAATTTAAACATCGATTTATTTCCTACTGTAAAATTTAATGCTATTTTTGATTATTGCGATCATATTCTATCTTAGAGAGAACTCCACCAACTGATAAACTTTTCGGACCCATAAAGTCAATATGATAAATTTTATCCTTCATTGCATCATCCACTGAAATAAATTTATATCCCTTCTTATGAAAGACTTTTATTATATTTTCTAAATTATCAACAGTAATGTTCTTCGCATGTGTCAAAAGTATATGCTTTGGGTTTCTGCCCAATAGTTCACAACTCCATTTTTCTGTCTTCTCTATCTCACTTTCTATATATTCTATATATGTTGAGGAAATCTTATCAATCTTTTCCTTATTATTCTCTCTTACGCTTTTCATATATGCTCTTTCAACTTCCCAATCTCTAGTATCAATTGTGATTGGCAAAATAATATATCCATTCTTCTCTAAAAAATCTTTAATTTGCGCCCTCTTTTCTTCAGATTCTCCAACCCTTAAAAATGGAAAACGAAAATATTTTGATTGCTGAATATCGTTCTCTTTAAGTACAATATTCAATATCCTCTCTCCCTTCAAAACATCTTGTTGAAATTCTTCGAAAGTCTCCTTCTCAACATTACTATGAAGATATGTATGATTAAAAACCACATGACCAGATAATAAATATTTTTTCAAATTATCATAAAGCTCCTGTTTATTATATTGATTTAATGACGAACCTTCATTTACAGCAAAACCACCACTTATATTATACTTCTTTAGAATTTCCATTATCTCATCCTGGCGACTATACATAGCAGATCCATCATCCATCGTAAAAGCAACCTCTCTCGTAATATTCTTGCATTTACTATTTTTACAAAATCCATCTTTGCCAACTAGAAATAATGTCACAAATAAAAGTAGAATTCCTTGATATTTATGTACTTTTTTCATTTTTTATCATCTCTAAAAATATAATGTTTCTTTACGCAATCAAATAATTAAAGCAAACTTACTAATTCAAATACATCCCCCCATTTACATGAAAAGTTTGACCTGTAATATATTTTGCGCCATCGCTTGCAAGAAAAGCTATCATCTCATAAATATCATTTGTCGAACCAAAGTGATTCATTGGAATTCTCTCTGTCATTTTATTTTTTATATCTTCTGGAATTTTTGCGCTCATCTCAGTTGTTATAAAACCTGGCGCAATAGAATTTACTGTCACTCCAAATCTTGCGGACTCCAAAGCTAAAGAACGAGCCATTCCTTCAAGACCAGCTTTTGATGCTGCATAATTTGCTTGACCAATATTCCCAATTGAGCCAACTAAACTGCTAATCAAAATTATGCTGCCAGACTTCTGCATCATCATTTTTTTAAAAACCTGAGAAATCAAATAAAAATTTGCATTTAGATTAATGTTAATAACATTCGACCAATCCTCAAAAGTCATTCTCATAAAAAGCTTATCAAGATTTGTTCCTGCATTGCACACCAAAACATCAATTTTTCCCATTTTCTCTAAAGCATCTTTCAC
>JBIKUW010000013.1:0-18651 GCA_044347385.1 Rickettsiales bacterium | reverse complement strand
GACATCTTGAGCTTACTCGGGACAAAATGGCTGCAGAGAAACCCCGAGGATGATAAACCCTCGTAGCATTTTGGAGTATAAAATAATTGTCATCCCAGTCGAGTGCAACGAAGATGTGTGATCCTTTCAGTAATTATCAATATATAATAAAAAAATTTATCGCTTCCAAAAAAATACATTCCCTATATAATTTATAAATACATTAATTGAACAAAATTAAATGATAGACATTAAACAATTAGATGCAAAAAAGTTAATTGCATGGCCATTTAAAGAAGCAAGAAGAATTCTGGAGAAAATTAATTATAAAAATCCAGAAAAGGGATATATTCTATTCGAAACGGGTTATGGGCCTTCAGGATTGCCGCACATTGGCACTTTTGGTGAAGTTACTCGGACAGTAATGGTTATCAATGCTATAAAAACTCTTGCCCCTGAAATCAAAACTCGTTTATTCGTTTATTCCGATGATTTGGATGGTTTGAAGAAAGTTCCAGAGAATGTTCTAAATCCAGAAATAGTTCGTGAGCATATTGGTAAACCACTAAGCGCAATTCCCGATCCTCATGGTGAAGCAAAAAGCTATGCCGCTTATATGAACGGGAAATTGAATGATTTCCTTCATGGATTTGGTTTTGACTATGAATTTAAAAGTTCAACTGACTATTATAAATCAGGAGAATATAACAATATGATGCATTTGGTTGCAGTTCATTATAATGAAATTTTGGATGTGATGAGGCCAACTTTGCAGGAAGAACGTCGTGTAACTTATAGCCCTATTTTACCAATTTGTCCGAAAACTGGTCGTTTTGTTTTCGATGGTGTAATAAGCTGCGATCCTTCAAACGATACTGTAACTTATAAAGATGAGAATGGTGAAATTCAAACTCTTAGCATTTTGAATGGTAATTGCAAACTTCAATGGAAAGCAGATTGGGCAATGAGATGGGCTCATCATGGCGTGGATTATGAAATGTTTGGAAAGGATATTCAACCAAGTGCGGATTTATCTTCTCAGATTTGTAAAATCCTAGGCAAAGAGCCACCAATGCAATTTAGATACGAGTTGTTTGTTGATGAAAAAGGTCAAAAAATCTCTAAATCTAAGGGGAATGGCGTTTCTGTTGATGATTGGTTGAAATACGGAACTTTGGAAAGCCTTTTACTTTTTATGTACGAAAAACCAGAAACTTGCAAGAAACTTTATCTTGGCTTAATTCCAAAAGAAGTTGATTCTTATATCAAATATTCTCAGAGATTCAAAGAAGGCGAAAATTTGACAGAGGAAGAAGAGTTAGCGAATTTAAACAATCCGATATTTCATATTCCATTGAAAAAAAGAAAAATTTCATCTAATTTTAAGATTGATTTCAATCTCATAATGAATTTGGCTTCTTGTTGCAACCCGGAGAATAGTCAGATTTTGTTTGGATATATTAATAGACATCAAAATAGTTTAACAAATGATGAGAAAAATCTTGTTTCCGAATTGGTTGAGAAAGCGCTAAACTTTTATAATGATTTTATCAAAAATAATCGCGCCTTCCCTGAAATGAACGACGATTCAAAGAATAAATTGTCTGTTCTAAAAAATTCTTTGGAAAAATTTATAAAAGAAAATCCAAATCCAACGGAGGATGAATGGCAAAATTGTATTTACGCAATTGGCCATGAACTTTCTTATGACAAAACGACGATGAAAAGTTGGTTTAAATTTTTGTATGAAAATCTTTTTGGACAGGAAAGCGGACCACGATTCGGTTCTTTCATCACGATTTATGGAATTGAGAATTTTTTGAAATTGATTGAAAGTAGGATTTAGTAATATATTGTCATTTCAGACTTAAGTCGTTGTCATCCCAGTTCTGTAAGGACGTGGGATCCTTTCAGTCTTTTTCAAATGCATTCCTAATTCCTGAAAAGATCCTACGGGATGAATCCCTAGGATGACAATGCCTTCATCAAGTACAGAACTAGAATAACAACGCCTTCTAAGCTAACACGCCTTTTTCTCAAAAAATACAAACCTCAGCAATATTAAATATAAATCTTAATAACTTGATTTTATAATTAAAAATTGGTAGACTTTTGTATATAAATTTTTTTACCAGTACAAATATGCCAAATATATCCTTTAATCTAACAAATACTACTCAGTTGATTTAGAGAAATATACCAGTTGTTACTGAGCAAATTAAATCCACAGCAATAAATTTTACAAATAAGACTATAAGACAAGGTGCAAATTCTGCTAATACAGGAGATTTTAGAAATAACGATGATAAATCAAGTTTTTTTTATTGTTGCGATGGCATGAGCGATACTATGAAAACTATAACTTGGATTTTGGCTGCTGGTTGTGTGATTGGAGCATCAGCTTTATGTTGTTGTAAATTTAAAGCACAAAATCAAACCGGATGTCAAGCTTGGAGTGAGACAATGCGAGAAAGAGCAGCAGAATACAATAGATTTGATAACAGTCCTGAAGGATGCAGAGCTCATACAGAGCGTGAAGTTGCAGCTGGAAGAGTTGGTGTTGGCGCTTTCGAGATGAGTAGACACACTAGTGACACCTATGCAAGTAGAAATGATTGATAATAAAGAATTAATATTTAGGTAAACCATGACAAACATTAAAAAAATTGGAAATTTTGCAAAAAAGTCGGTTTGCAATTTTGTTGAAAATACAAGACTCGGCGCTATATATGGCTTAGGAGTTGTTTCGCTAGGATTAGCTGTATATTTTAATGCAACTTTAGGAGTAAAAGTTTTTGAACAACTCAAGGAAGGCACTGATATTAGTAAAATCAAACTTCCAGATCATCATTTGCTTTGGACTGCTTGTTCTCTCGCTTTTCTTGGTTTTATGATTGGTATTTGCGTTCGTTTTACTATGCTGGAGAAAAATTCAATTGAGCATTCTAGTAAAGCACAACTTCAAGATAAGCAATTTCAATTTCAATTTCAATTTCAAAGATACGAAAACTTCCTCCATAATGACACTATCATTGATAACATCCCTCTTGACTGATTGCTAATTCAACATATTAATAAGATCCTACACCACTAACAAGTACGTGGCTAGGATGACAAAAACTTCTAGAATAACAACACTCACTACTTCACAGACAAAATCTTTAAAGCATTTCCATCAATCACAGACGCTCCAACACGCTTCGTCGTATAAAATTTAACCCATTGCTTCTCCGTTATATCATCCCTAATAAAAGTATTGATATTACAATCAAGAATTAAATATCCGAGCTTGAAATTACCAAAAATAATCGGCATATGCCCTGATTTATCCCCAGAATCCATAGAATTACACAAATAAACTGGCAAACCAAACAATCTATCAGGAGTTTTATCAACAAACGAATGTTGACTAATGAAATTACCATTTTTATCCTGCAAGGTATAAATCAAACTCTGCATTTTAGGACTCATCACAAAACAAGCATCACTTCTATACCTCGGATCCAAAGAATTATATAAATTTAAAATATCATCAAAAGTAATTTTCGTAGATCCACTTTGAACTCTCTCAAGTCTTGCTTCATCAGAAAAAAGCCCCATTGGAGATGAAATCCCTTTCCCATACATAAATGCCATTAACTCCGTTTCTGAAAAAGCATCCGCTATCTCGTCTCTCAACCAAGAATATATATCTATTGATGAATCGTTTATTAATAGATTTTTTGTCACTCTCGGCTGAGCATACATTTCAAAAAGAGGAATCGTAATTTTATTCAACGAAGGTGTTTTATAATTTGAATTTCTATCATCTGTTTCACCAACCCATCCTAAATCTCCGATTTTATCTAAAACTTGTAGATATTCATTTTTATCCCCTCTCACCTGCCTAACTTTCGCTAACTTTCTAAATATATTCGCTTCCTCAGAAATAGTAATAATATCTCGATTCAAAAGATGACTCACAAGATATCCACCATTTTTACAATCATCACCATCACATCCACCATGCATATCCTTTTTCTCAATCATCGATTGATTAATCTGACCAGTTTTAATATATTCAAGAAAATGCTTATGATGAATTGTATCTTGAGTACCAAACTCATCGCATGACGAATCATACGAATTCGGTCTATTCATAAAAGCAGAGAGACTTTTAATCTGATCCTGCATACTCTGCATCACGCTTTTTACATCAACTATATCTCCTCGCAAAGCAGACTGCTCAGCATTACTCTTCAATATATATTCGTATATCAAATCTTGTAGATTATTTTTATTCATTTTTATTCCTTAAAATAAATAGTTATTAGTTTTATTATTGTTTTGACGTTTCATTTAAACTCACAACATAGAACTATCTTTACAAACAAAACTGTAGAATGATATTTTCAATAATTTGCTTTAAATGCGGAAACACTTAATTCAAGATTTTCTGAATAAAATTTTTTTGATGTTAATGAACAATAACAATTTAATGATTTTAAAAAGCTTTTATAATAATTGGAATAATGCTTTGAATGGCATTTTAGATAGAGGCCTTAGTTCTAATACTCTATTATGACCTTCTCTTTAACTCTTCTACTATATATTTTAATAACCAATTTACCTTGCCATTTGCTAGTCGATTATGTAATAAATTATTATTATAGAAATTGCCATTCCAGTGCTATTAGTATTTTCACCACAGACTACGAAGCCTTTGTCATCCCAGACAGATACTTGTTATCTGGCGTGGGATCCTTACAATCTTTTTCCAATGCATCACTCTGTTCTGCCGAGACCCTATGTTTAATAATAAATACTAAACTAGGATGACAAAAATTTTCTCCCTAAGAAATCTTCACATTCTTAGCGCCTTTAGAAGACAAAGATGATTTAATGCTATCAACTGTTCCTCTACCTTTTTCGTCTAATACAACTAACATTCCTTGAAGATCTATCTTTGCTTTATCATCCAAATCATATGTTACTGTTTTTCCAAGTAATGCTGTATTCTCAGCATTTTTAAATTTATAACTATATTGCATACCATTCTCTTTAAAAAATTAAACATTATTATTTACTGTGCTTTCACTATTAGCACATATTTAAAATAATATATAAATATTTAATCAGTAAGCATGAAAGACAAAAATTAAGAAAATACGACTTTCTTCTTTATATGCAAAATAATATTCATCACCGCAACAGGCGTAACTCCAGAAATCCTCGTTGCTGCTTGAATATTATATGGTCGATGAAGCTTCAACTTTTCCCTTTCTTCATTCGAAATACTTTGCAAATTATCATAATCCATACTCTCTGGAATCACGAAATCATAATAATCCTGAATTGCTCTCACATCCGCCTCTTGACGCTTTATATATGGCGCATATTTTGCTTCAGAAAAAATCGTCTGCACAATATCCTCATCAATATTACTCAACTCAGGATGAATCTCACGAACATTTTCCTCATTTGCAAATTGATGAGAAAGCAACTCAAAAAGAGACTTTTTCACTCCATCAGCCCCTGTATTAAACTTTTGCAATTCTAAAAATCCAAGTTTTATATTTTTTAAACGCTCGATTTCATTCTCTAAACGCGATTTCCTACTCACAAAAATTTCATACCTCTCTTTTCCGACAAGACCAATCTCATTTGCATATTCCGTCAAGCGCAAATCTGCATTGTCATTTCTCATCGTTAGTCTAAACTCTGCACGAGAAGTAAACATTCGATATGGCTCATTTGCTCCTAAATTTATCAAATCATCAATCATAATTCCAATGTAAGAATTATTTCTATTCAAAATAAATGGCTTTTTGTTTAAAGTTTTCAATCCAGCGTTCGCTCCAGCAACTAATCCCTGACCAGCAGCCTCCTCATATCCAGTAGTTCCGTTAATTTGCCCAGCTAAAAACAAATTTTCTATATTACGCATTTCTAAAGTCTGCTTTAACTGTTTCGGATCAACATAATCATACTCAATCGCATATCCATATTGAATAATTTCTGCGTTCTCCAAACCTTTGATCGAATGAATGATTTGATCTTGAACATGTTCCGGCAAAGACGTCGAAATTCCACTTGGGTAAACCACATCGCTATTAATTCCCTCCTTTTCAAGAAAAATCGTATGAGAGTCGCGAATTGCAAATCGCACAACCTTATCCTCAATCGATGGACAATATCTTGGACCACGAGAATCAATCTGCCCAGAATACATCGGGGATAAATGAAGATTTTCATTTATAATTTTGTGAGTTTCAGGATTCGTTCTCGTCACAAAACAAGGAATATATTGCACATTATTCGTTTTTACCTTTGAAGAGAAAAACAAATCCTTTTCCAGCTTTTTCTGCTCTTCCAAAATCGAAAAATTAATAGTTTTTGAATTTAATCTTGCTGGAGTACCAGTTTTCAAACGCCCAAGTTTTATATTCAAAGAATTCAAAGTTTCCGCCAAACGAATCGATGCCTTCTCATGAATTCTTCCAGCAGGTTTCGTTTTATGCCCTATGTGAATCAAACCATTCAAAAAAGTCCCAGTTGTAATCACAACAGTTTTTGAAAAGATTTTTTCTTCGATATCAGAGTTTTTCTTTTTGTAGATTATACCTTTGATTGTGTGTTTTTTTATATTGTCATTACAGCTTTGTAAAAGCGTGGAATCTTGTGAAGTTTGAGGAATGTTCTGATAAGACACCACGTCCTCGCAGGACTGAGATGACAATTCATTATTAGAATGACGATTTTCTTTATCATTCTCTATATTATTACCCCCGAGTACGGCAAGTACTCCATCGCTGGAGCCTCCCCGCGCGCAAGCGATCTCTTGAGATCGTTCCGCAGGCTCCAACGCTTTGTTATCATAATCGTTATTATTACTTATATTATCTGAATTTCCTGCTAGATCCCCGCATTCACGAGGATGATGGACTGACTCCATCTCTTCGCTATCACAAATCAAATCAACAACTTCTCCTTCAATAATCGTTAAATCATAATCCTGAGAATACTGTTGCATTTTTTTCAACATCTCCTTCTGATATAATTGGCGATCAAGAATCGCCCTCATCGCTCGAACAGCATATCCACGACTTTCATTCAATTCTCTCTTCTGTGTCGCAGAATAATCAGTAACTTCCGACATAATTCCATCGCAAGCCTCAATCTCATTCATAATATGAGTTTTGCCAATTCCACCCATCGATGGATTACAAGAAGTCGCCCCTATATTCAACAAATCATATGTAACAAGCAAAACCTTTGCACCAACTCTCGCAGCAGCTGCAGCAGCTTCACATCCTGCATGACCAGCTCCAACAATTATCACATCAAAATTCATTATTTATTTTTATAATTTAATTTTTTATTAATGAAATTATATAGGATTTTAACAAATACTGAAAGCAAAATATTTATGACAATTTTTGATATACAATATATTTACTGTAGAATGAAATGCATGGCCAACGAGAGAGCAACATAATAAGTATTGTTATTCCAACGAAGCGTAGATCCTTACATTCGTTTTCTATTACATCACTCTGTTCTGAGGAGATCCTACCTTTAATAGCAAGTATTAAACTAGGATGACAACACAATTAGTGTCATTCCAAACGGATGATAATCTATAGTTGTTGTCATTTCAGTATTTTTTAACTTGTCATTCCAGTTGCGTACTTGCTAGCAACGTGGAATCTTGTTAGCTCTGAGGAATGCATTCCTAATTCCTTTCAAGATCTTTATAACATTTAATACTAGAATGACACAAACTTATATCTAGAATGACAAGAATCCTCCTTCAGATGTGATAACGGCAAGTTATCACTCGCCAAGCGCCCCCCAACCGCGCAGGCGACTATTCGTCACCTCGCTGGCACTTTGCTCTCGTTATTTGTTTCTTTTGTTGGTAATTCTTGACAAAATCCTACGCCACTAGCAAGTACGTGGCTAGAATGACAGTACTCTTCTTTCATTATATATTATAAATGCTTTTGTATGGAAGCATGTTTTTAGTTTTTTTAATGAGGTACGGTAAGTACCTCTCGATTATGGCGCACCCACCGCCTAATCGAATATCGATCATGCTGCACCATAATCTTTATTTGATTTTTAACATTTATTAAATATCGCAAGATCAACAGGTATTAAACTGGGATAACATTCATGGTTTTTCGTAAAAGAGAAGTTGTCATTCCAGACAGATACTTGTTATCTGAGGTGGAAACGAACAAGTCGCTTAATGCGATGATATTGTGAGTTAGACTAGTGAATGAAATGAACGCTAGAAAGCTTGCGTCAAACGAGAGAGCAACATAGGTTGCGACATATTCGAGTTACTCGGGGAATAAAGAATTCTTTAGAATTCGTAGTGAGGCTGAGAATTCTTACAATCATTTTCCAGACGCATCACTAATTCCTGACAAGATCCTACATTTAATAATAAATTAAACTAGGATGACAAAGGCTTGTACTTAGGACAGCAATGCCCTTTTCCTTTTCCTTTTCCTTTTCCTTTTCCTTTTCCTTTTCCTTTTCCTTTTCCTTTTCCTTTTCCTTTTCCTTTTCCTTTTCCTTTTCCTTTTCCTTTTCCTTTTCACACACGTCATGCCAGCTGATTATGTAATAAATATTATTATTTAAAAACATATAATATATTATATTATAATACAAAATATATTCAAGACAAAAGCATAAGAAATATTGAAAAATAAATTTTTTGATTACACATTAATGAATGAAATATTAAGATATAAACTATAAGTGCTAAAATATTAAAATATGTCAAAAGGAAATAGAAATAGAAAAACAAGAGCTGCCAAAAGTGAAGCTATAATGGATGAAATAAAATTCGATGATCCAAGAAATTTTTTTGGCAGACTATTCAACACTGAAGTTAAATTTAGCAACAAAGATGATTATTTCACAAAGCAAATACAAAATGCAATCGACACAATTAACACATATGAAGATAAAATGCACCTCCTCACAGTTGTAATTTATTTTGGGCCAAAATATAAAACTAGGGAATCTAGAAAAACCATCACTAATGAATTTTATAACTACTGCAAGCAATATTACGGAGATGGATGCATGAAAATTTTACCTGTTGAACTACCCTTTTCTATATATAATCCAATAGATTATGATGGAACTACACCTATTGATCCAGACGTTATGCACCTTGGAGTTGTCAAAACACACGACCTAGAATGCGTAGGACACGAACATATGACAACTAATAAAGGCGGAGAAACGTATATATTATTAGGCCCGATATATAAACATACAGTTTTTAACGTAAATGAGAAAGTTGATGTACTCCTGCATAACGTAACAGCAGAAATTGCAATTAACGAATGCAATGGGAGAAAGCATCACTTTCTCTGCAACGGAAGTGATCCGGAGAAAAGCATGAAGCTCGCAAAAAGCTTTATTCCGAATAAAAATGGAAATTGCAGTCTTGAATTAGACGCCGAAAAAGACTACAAAGTTAATTTACTTAAAGGATGCGTTCTCATTTCAAAGCAGGGTGTAAAATTGATCCCGGATGATAATAATATCTTTAATAGAGATAATCGTATGGATTGCAGTGCAAAAGAACGTTCTGATATGATAACAAATATAGCTACTAAATCTGGATATTTCGCAACTGGCCTTTTGCTTGGTGCATTCGGTACATATGTGGCATTGAAATATCTAGAAAGAAGAGATAATTCACAGAATGATAAAAAATACCCATCTGGCAGAGATGCTCTTTTAAATCCTGATGAAGAACAAAATATTGGTATGAAAAATAATGCCAATTCTAAAACCTTTCTTGCTAGTATTTCAACTTTTCTTGAAGCCACAAGTAGATTTGTTAAAAAAATAAAGCATAATTCAAAAAACTACACTAGAAGTCACGCTGAGGAAGAATTTCATCGAGATAATGAACGAAATGAAAATGCTGATAGAAACACCGAACAAAATCACTCGGATAGTATTATCGCGGAAACTATCACTAAAAGAAAAGAAAGCTTTGGTCGTGATTAATAGAACTTTGTTGTAAAAGAAAAATTTTCATCCTAGTTCAAAGTTCTTGTCATCCTAAAAGTATTGTCATCCTAACATGAAAGCGAAGGAGTCACCTGTAAATGTAACGGACATTTGAGAGATTCCATCTCTCAAACCCTTCGGGCAATACAAAAGCCCACTCCAGGCTTTTTCCATCATCTGAGATTACTCGGTGGCAAAGCCACGCAGAGAAGTACGTAGGATCTTATAAAGTCTTGTCATCCTAGTTTAATATTTATTATTAAAGGTATGATCCTATCAGTTATTAGGGATGAATTTGGAAATGAATGAAGGGATTCTCGGCCTCACTACGAATTCTAAAGAATTCTTTGTTCCCCGAGTAACTCCTGTGTCGGAACCTATGTTCCTCTCTCGTTGGCCACGTTTCACTTCGCTTAACTGGGATGACAAGTTAAAAAGCACTGGAATGGTAATAATTATTTTTTTAAAAACACTGAAATGACAAGCAAAAGTACTGAAATAACAATTCTCTCCCTTCAATCCCTACAGCCTCTCAAAATCAAAAACCTCCACACATTTCATGATCTCACTAGACGAATTCAATCTATTAATATTAGATCGAAAAATTGCTGCATCACGACATCCATTTGAATACCAAGACAAATGTTTTTTCAAAAAACCATGAGCTATTTCATCCCCATAATGCTGAATGATGAGCTCACAATGCTCAGAAATAATTTCATGCTTCTCCTTTGAAGATGGATCTTCAATTACAGTTTTATTTTTTAAAAAATGAAAAATTTGCTGAATCAACCAAGGTTTTCCATAGGTAGCCCGGCCAATCATCGCCCCTGATGCACCCGATAGTTCCAAAGCTTTCTCAGCACTCACTCCATCCTTAATATCACCATTCACAATCACAGGAATTTTCACAGATTGAACAACATTTTTCACAAAGTCCCAATTCGCTTGCCCTGTAAACATTTGCGATCGAGTCCTTCCATGAATTGTAACCATCTTAGCACCCTCTTCCTCCGCTATTTTCGCAATATTTGGAGCATTTAAATTTGTACAATCCCAACCCATCCGAGTTTTTATCGTCACTGGAATTGAAACAGCATTCACAGTTGCCCTAATAATCTCGCGCGTTCTATCCTCATCTTTCATCAAGGCAGAGCCGGAATAATTGTTCACAATTTTTTTAACAGGACATCCAAAATTCAAATCCACTATCTTCGCACCGGAATTTTCCGCAATTTTCGCAGCTTTTGCAACTATCTGCGGGTCATAACCAGCAATTTGAATTCCACACAAATCCTTCTCGTTGTCATTTATTTTTGCACGACGAATCGTATCCTCAATATCACGAATAGCAGCATCACTAGCTATCATTTCAGAAAAAGTCAAAACTTCAGGGCAAAATCTCTTTACCAAATATCGAAAAGGCCCGTCAGTAACACCCGACATCGGAGCCAATATTAAATTGCTATGCGTAACCGCATTTCCTATAGTAAGCATAATTTGATAAATCTAAAGTTAATTTATTTTACATTAAAATTTACATAAGTAAATTGTTATTGTGTTGTGTTGTCATCTCAGTGTTTTATTGTGTTGTGTTGTCATCTCAGTGTTTTTTAAAAGAATGATTATTACCATTTCAGTGCTTTTTAACTTGTCATCCCAGTTAAGCGAAGTGAAACGTGGACAACGAGAGAGCAACATGGGTTGCGACACACGAGTTACTCGAGGAGCGAAGAATTCTTTAGAATTCGTAGTGAGGCTGAGAATCATTACAGGTCATTCCTCCATTCTGACGAGATCCTACGCTCTTAACAAGTACAGAGCTAGGATGACAAAGACTTTTAGGATAACAACACTACCTACACCTTTTAAAAACCTGACACAATACTATTTTCCTTCCTTTGAGAATAAATTTCAAAATATACATCTGGTTTGTCATCTGGATTAACTTTAATACCAATTTTCTCCGCAATAGTTCTTTCTACAACTGACTTATCTCCTTTTTCAGTAACACTGCCATTTTTTCTATCTCCTACATCATTCTCTTTTCTTTCAGCAACTTTATCACCATTCTCAAAGAAATTCTTATCAGAAAAAATATCTGCAAATAAACGCTTCTTATCCTCTCTGTTAATCTTATCAAAGAGATCATTCAAATCATCATTCAACAAACCACTCTTAGTTTGAGTATCAATATATTTCGTTCTACCATTTAATACAATCCCAGCAAAAACCAAACACGTGAACAAAGTAATCAATGGAACAATAAAATATATACTTTCTATGATATCAGAAATTTTTGTTACATTCTCAATCTTAGAATAAATAAATAACCCAACAGTTGCAAGTACAATCGCAGTTGCAATTAAAATACAAGAAGCACCTATTCCCTTATTAATTTTCACTCGTCTTTGCGTTTTGTTAACTTTATTTTCATCATCACTCATCAATCCATCAACTAACTTGCGTCCGTTGACTATTAGCATCATCATTTTGAAAATATATGCTGAACCAATCACATTACATAATATAGCTCCAAATAAAACTCCTTGAAATACAAGAGTTTGTATCATAGGATCAGCAAAATACTGCATTCTATCAACCCATGCTGAAACTCCAAACAAAACAACCCCAGAAGTATATAAAAGAATTGTTACAGCAAGAGTTCTATACTTACGAGGTTGATTTTTATGATTCTCATCCATACAGAATTTATTGACAATCTTCACAATCGCAGGTAGCAAAACGCGCAAGGTAACGCAATGCAAACCAAGTAAAATAATCACAGTAGATAAAACAATATCCGTATATCTGTATACAAAAGATGATTTAGAAACTAAATTTCCCAGCTTCTCCAAAATCAGCGGCTTGTAATGAGAAACCAACATTGATCCAACCAACCCTAATGGCAAACCAATTCCCAAACGAATAGCAATTTCCTTCAAAGTCACACTGTTTTTATTAGGATTTCTATAATCTTCCCATTCTTTTTCAGTCAATGCTCTTCTTAAAACTTGATCCACCCAATATCTCATGGCTAAACCAAAATATACCGCCATCATAGTCATCAAAAAACTACTCGCAACAAGTGCAATTGGCTCACCGTAGAGATAATGATAAATATCACCTTCTTTAGCAGCATTCTGTAAAAGTTTAAAGACATACGAAATAAATGGATAGGCAACCAATAAAATCGCCAAAGTCCAAAAAGCCATAATCCATCTTCTTTTTTTATCTGGATTGATAAAAGTATTATTTATCTGAGTTGTACTTTCAAGAAAACCAAATATATCCCAAAAAAAACCACCAGCACCATTAAAGGAACTCAAACCTCTTCTAATTCCAAAAGATGTCCTATCTAGAGGCTCTGTTCTTTGATTATCCTTTGCCAAAGAATGAGATATAGACGCCCACAGAAAATATGACTGAAAAAACAATCCAATATTAATTATAAATTTATAAATCGGACCTAAAATCTGAAAAGCACTTTTATGATTATTACTACTTTCCACAACGTGAGTTTTAATATAATCTTTTGTATAATCTTTTACATGATCATTTATAAATTTTAGATTCCTCTCCTCCTTTTCAGCTTCAGTTTCATTCCTGTATCCGTTCTTATTCCCAATATTATGATATTCTAGAGATCTATGATTAGTTTTATCATATTTCTTAGACAAATATTTCTTTAAAATTTCTGCACTCAGTGGAATAGAAATTCCAAGGCTTTCTACCTTTAATTTAACAATTTTTTCATTCATACGCAACACTATATGAGAAAGATAGTTAATATCCTAACATTCCTATTAATCGTTAGCAATCAAGTTATGGTGCTAAAATTATCATGGTATTAATATTTATACCATATTCATAAAAATGTATCAATAAATCAAGATTTATAACATTTCATTTTTATAATTATCATTTAAGTACTTTTGCTTGTCATTCCAGTTGAACGAAGTGAAACGTTGAATCCCTTTGAGGTTTGAGGAATGCATTACTCTTTTCTGACGGGATCCCATGTCCTTACAGGACTGGGATGACAATATAAGACTGTTGTCATTCCAGTGTTCTTTAACTCACAGTTGTTTTATTACTAAAGAAAAATTGCCGCTGGACTTTTTCCCTCATCTTTCTAATCCAATTCAGAAATTGACTCGTGGAATCAACTTGATCATCATGTTTAGAGCATGGAAAATTCAAAATCTCCCTTTTATAATCCTTCACCCATGCGTTCAAAACCTCACCAGTTTTTCCATTTACTGCTTTCGAAGCACTTGGCACATATACCGAACCCTGCTCAAACATAAACATAATATCATTCAGTCTTTCCTGCTTCCCCCTATCAGGTTTCATAGCAAAAAGAGGAATATTTGTATGACCGGATTTATTACTATCAGCAATTTCATCGATAAGTTGTTTTCCGCTAGCTTTTTCCTCAATTATCACAGTTCCACCATATTTTTTATATTGTTGAATAAACAACTTCTTCAATTCTGGGTAATCGACCTTTTTTCTAATTACATCAATTAAATAATAGCGAGGCTGTGGAATGGTTTCGTGGTTTTCGTTGAGATTAAATGGTTTTGTTATTTTATTTGTCATTACAGTGTTCTTAGTATTGTCATTCTCAGGCATTGTCATTTCAGTTCCGTACCTGTTAGGAACGTGAAATCCTACGATGTTGTTTTCTGATGCATCACTATGTTCTGATGAGATCCCACGCTTTTCCAAAGCTGGGATGACATTGCTTTCCGAATGCATTGCTAATTCCTTATAAGATCCCACGCCACTAATAGGTATGTGGCTAGGATGACAATGTAAGGCTGCTGTCATTCCAGTCGAGTGTAACGAAGACGTGGAAACGAGAGAGTCACCTTCCAATGTGACGAAATTCGAGTTACTCGGCGAAGAATGAGGCTGAGAATCTTGCGAAGCATTAGAAATGTTCTGATGGAATGCCACGCCACTCCGTGTCTGGGATGACAAGACTTCATCAAGTACGGAACTAGGATGACAATTTTCATTCATATCACTCGCCAAAGCGCCTCCCACAGCATCGACGAATAATTGACCCGCGGGCTCTTTTTGTTTGTTCTTATTATTTTTATTAAAATTATTATTTACATCATCATTATCATACAATTCAGTTGCAGGCCATTTCTTTATATTAATAAAAGGTTTTTCTTTTTTAACAGGAGGAATTACATCTAGATTTATTTGTTGAGTGTTGTGACGAATGTTGATGTTGGGTTTTGGTAGTATTGCACCAGTATTGTTAGTTTTGTCATTCCAGTTCGTAGAGCTTGGAATCCCTTCAGTTCTTTCCAAATGCACTCCTAATTCCTTCTGAGATCCTACGCCACTAGCAAGTACGTTGGTAGGATGACAAGAACCTTTAGAAATCTGAGATGACAATTCTTTCTCTAAATAGTTATCACTCGCCAAGCGCCCCCCATCGCGTAGGCGACTATTCGTCACCTCGCTTGCACTTTGCTCGTTATTTGTTTCCTCTTTGGAGATCTCACGCTTTTCCAAAGCTGGGATGAAAACGTCTTCATTCACAACATCAATCCCATATTTATCAAGCTCTGAAATAAAACCATATTTAGTATTGTTTGTATAAACGAAATTTTTGTTATCACCAAAAGGATTAAAAACCTTCCAAATCGTACAAACACTGTAATTTCCTTGTTGTGCTGTGTTAGCAGTATCCCAAGATTGAATAATATGCCCACCAGAATCGTTCATTATTGTTTCTAAATGAAATTCCTTCAAATGATCCTCACAAATAATTCCTTGTTGATATTCAAAAGGTTTTTGCATATATTGGGCTTCAAAAATCTTGTAATCTATGGAATTTTGTAGATTTTCAACTGCCTGCGGAGTAAATGTTCTAGAATTTAAAATATCCCCCTCTTTAATTGTAAAACAATCCTCAAAATGTCTGTACTCTGTAGTTCCTTGCTTGAAAAGATGAGAAAAATCCTGCTCGTAATCAGCTTTTATTTGGAATGAAAGGAAATTCCAATTTTTATCTTCATTTTCCAGACAACTGATGAAATCATCCTGATGAATTCTCTGCATACAAACCATAATTCCACCACGCTTAGATGGATTAAGCCTGCTTCGAACTACGGTTTGGTAATAATCAAAAGGATTTCGAAGTTTCTTTTCACTAAAAACATCATTTGGATTATGAGGATCATCGATGATAACAAAATCACCACCCATTCCAATTGCCCCAGCTCGCATGGAGGTTGCGTAAATTTGCCCACCTTCTGTAGTACCAAAATGGTCAATTCGATTTACTCTTTTATTCGTAGCTACATTTGGAAACATAATTTTATAAAAATCCATTTCCATAATTTCTCTGCAACGACGAAGTTGTTCTTGCGCAAGTTTCCTCGTGTTTGAAAAGATAATTATTTTTGTTGTAGGATCAACACCTATGGCCCAAGCTGCAAAAATCACAGAACAGATGAGAGATTTACCGTGACGTGGGGGTGCAGAAATAGCTAGCTTCGATGCATCATCGTGAGAATATTTATCAAAAATTACATCTTTACAACGAACGGATTTAAAGAAATTGAAACACTCTCGCACAATTGCAACGATATATGTCTGTTTTGCATAAATTCCGAAAGACTGAAAAACATGGGCTGTGAGATTCCAAATTTGATAGAAAATAACGTCATCTTCTGAAAGATTTCCACAAACTGAAACGCCTTTATCTTCATATCCTATATTGTCGTAGTTTCCATTGCAATTTGGATTCTCACTTCTTAAAGGAGCTGTAAATTCTGTCGCTTCATTCATTTAAATCTTTACACACAATAACATTATAAGAAATATAAATGACGATTAATTAACAGCGGAAGCAAATTTTGAAGAAAAAATAATTTTTTTAATTTTTTTTGCTTGTTGGTGGTTTGTGTGTTGTGTATATTACTTATATATATGGTTGTATATGTTGTTGTGCATGTCGTCATCCTAGGGAAAAGTCTTCTCATCCCAGTCGAATGCAATGAGACGCGGGATCCCTTCATTCGTTTCCAAATGCATTCCTAATGATTGATAAGATCCTACGTTCCTAACAAGTAAGGAACTAGGATGACAATTCCTTTATATTACTAATTCCTGGCAAGATCTCACGCCTACTCCGTAGTCTGAGATGACAAAAACTTTGAACTAGGATGACAATTCTTTCTATCATTCAAAAAAACTTTCCAAATAATCCTTCTCCCAAACTTTTACATGAGAGTCGTGATCCATATTTCCACCTGATAAAACAACCAATATCTTTTTATCTTCATTTCCTTCTTTTATCCATTGCAAAGCACCCGAAATTGCAAGTGCAGAAGTCGGTTCAATATTTATTTTCAAAAAATGAGATGCGAACTGAACACAGCGCACAATATCTTCTTCTGACGATTCATAGAATCCATTCAACTTTTTTATATATTGAAATGTACGCTCTGAAATACTTAAAGATCTTGCACCATCAGCAATAGTCATTGGAGAATCAGAAAATGAATATATGGACCCAGTTCGATAGGATCGCGCTGCATCATTTGCAATTTCTGGCTCAACTGCATAAACTTTTGCAATATCAGAAAATAAGCGACTTGCCAAATACGCTCCGGAAACAAGTCCACCACCACTACATGGTGTAAAAACTGCATCAAAATCTCCAATTTCTGACCAGGCTTCAAAAACTGCAGTTCCCTGACCAGCTATTACATCATCATGATCGAATGGTGGCAATAAAAAACAACTTTTTCCTTTCTCACAAGCCATAGCATTTGCTGTTTGCCTGTCTTCAGTCAAAATTACATTCGCACCATAAATTCTAGCGCCCATTATCTTAACCTTTGAAGCGTTTTTAGGAACATAAATTGTAGCATGCATTCCAAGGATTTTTGCAGCTAAAGCTACTGCTTGAGCATGATTTCCAGAACTGTGGCACACAACTTCATTTTGAGATTTATCTCTTTCTCTCAAATGCAACAAAGAATTCAAAGCTCCTCTGAACTTGAATGATCCTGTTTTTTGCACACCCTCAAATTTAAAGTAAAACTTTGATGAAAATTTAGAATTTAAAACTTCATTTTGAATGAGAGGCGTTTCATTTAGATAATTTTTGATTCGATGAAATGCTTTTGTCACAACATCGCAGTTCATAAATGACATTTCTCTCATAGTATTTCAGATTATAATTTTACTTCAAACTTATATCCTAAATAATATCAAATCGCAAGCAAATTGCATTTCTGTTTGAGAAATGCATTCCTAATGATTGATGAGATCCTCTACGTTCCTAACAAGTAAGGAACTAGGATGACAATTCCTTTATATTACTAATTCCTGGCAAGATCTCACGCCTACTCCGTAGTCTGAGATGACAAAAACTTTGAACTAGGATGACAATTCTTTTTTTAAGATGACAAAAACCTTTATCTTAATAACAATATTTAATTAATGCTTAAAAACTCTTTGACCAGTAAATATCATCGCAATTCCTTCTTTGTTCGCTTTATCAATCACTTTTTGATCATTAATCGAACCACCAGGCTGAATCACAACTTTAATTCCAGCTTCAATTGCAACCTCTAAACTATCAGGAAACGGCAAAAATCCATC
>JBIKUW010000060.1:0-7742 GCA_044347385.1 Rickettsiales bacterium | reverse complement strand
TTTGTAATACGAAGATAAACAATCCATCGCAATTGGCAAATCATCACTATAATCATTTGGATTATTATTTTCCTGACAATTAGATTTCACATCATTTTCCTGAATTCTTAAAGTATTTAAACGATCCAAAGCAATTTTTGTACTTTGAACTCTACTCGTTTGACCAGGTCCAATCGCAACAGCTGTTTTATTCATTGCAAAAACTATTGCATTCGATTTTACATGCTTTGAAACCCTATAAGCAAACTCTGCATCATTAAATTCATCAGTAGTTGGTCTTGTTTTTGTTACACATTTCCAATTTTCTCTATTAATTGAATAATCAGTTTTCTGCAATAAAACTCCACCAAGAGCTGGCTTAAAATCAATCTCATTTGAAATTTCTTTTATATCATTAAAAATAATAACTCTAAGATTTGGCTTAGTTTTAAAAACTTTCATAGCATCATCACTCACAGCAGGAGCAATCACAACTTCTGTAAAAATCTCTATAATTTTTTTTGCTGTTTGTTCATCTACTTCAACTGTTGAAGCAACAATTCCACCAAAACTACTTTCTTTATCTGTAGAAATCGCTTTACTATATGCATCAAAAACTGTTTTTCCAACAGCTACACAACAAGGATTATTATGTTTGACTATTACTATTGCAGGATTTGGAGCAAATTCATAACACAAGTGTATTGCAGCATGAGCATCTAAAATATTATTAAAGCTCAATTCCTTTCCGCACAATTGCTTAAAACCAAAATCTCCTTTATTAGCAAAATTTCTAAAAATTGCATTTTGACCAGGATTCTCTCCATATCTCATATTTAAAGCTTTGTCTCCCATTGACAAATCAATCTTCATCAAACCATCGCTTTCACTTTCACCACTTGCACTGCTATCAGTAGTATTATTTATTTTACTAAACCAATTAGAGATCATGCTATCATAATGAACACTAAATTTAAAAGCCTTTTCAGCCAAAGAACTTCTGAACTTTCTAGAGGTCTCACCACCAGATTTCATTTCCTCAATCAACTGATTGTAATCCTTATTATCAATAATCACAACTAGATCTTCGAAATTTTTAGCAGCAGCTCTTAACAAAGCAGAACCTCCGATATCGATTTTTTCAACAGAAGGATTTTCCTCAAAATGATATAAATCAACAATTACTAAATCTATTGGTTTTGCATTCACTTTATTCAAATCATTCATATGATCAAAATCTTCTTGTTTGCACAAAATGCCAGCAAAAATCAGAGGATTCAAGGTTTTCACTCTTCCACCAAGAATTTCTGGAAAACCCGTATATTCACTTATTTTTACAGATTCAATTCCAGCATCACCAAGAAATTTCGCTGTACCATCACTTGCAAGAATCTCAACATTATTTTTAACCAAAATCTTTGCTAAATCTAATAAACCATCTTTATTAGCAACTGAAATTAAAGCTCGTTTTATCTTTTTATTATCCATATTCAACCTTCTAACTTTAAATATATATTACATTAATTTTATCGTTAAAGAAATATGAATATTGCAAAAATTTTATCTTGTCATTCCAGTGTTATTAGTATTGTCATTACAGTGCTTCAGCACGTGGGATCCCTACAGGTCATTCCTCCATTCTGATGAGATCCATACGCCACTTTGTGGCTAGGGGATGACAACCATACTTTCATTACTAACAACTGACAAAATCTCACGCATACTCTGCAGTCTGAGATGACAAAGACTTTTAACTAGGATGAAAAAACCATATCAAAATTACTTACTAGTTTTTTCTGTCTCAGTCTTAACATCACCTTTTTCTTCATCTTCTGTCTTTTTTTGCTTTGTTACATTTGCAAAGTGTGCGTCAGATGCTTGACGAAGCCTATCTGCTACAGCACCAAATACTCTTTTACCAGTAGCATCTGGCATATTTTCTTTTACAGTTTGGTTAAATAAATTTTGTGTTTTTTTAACATCATCATTCTTATCAAGATTATCACTTATACCAACCGCTTTCGCCGCATCAGCTTTATTACTCTCTAAAACTCTAATAGGCTTTTCACCTTCTTTCTGTTCAACAGGTTTAACATTTTCAGTTACCTTTTTATCAATAGCTTCAATTTTTCTATTATCACTACTCATATTTTCCTCATTAAAATTATTTTATTTTTATGTAAGTTTCAACATTACTCTAATACTTTAATAATTTTATTTTACAGATGGAAACACAAAATTGTAATAAATGTTACTATGTATTTTATTTTCAATGAAAGAAGAATTC
This sequence comes from Rickettsiales bacterium, assembly GCA_044347385.1. Lineage (GTDB taxonomy): Bacteria > Pseudomonadota > Alphaproteobacteria > Rickettsiales > CAIPFW01 > CAIPFW01. The sequence goes on along the minus strand of JBIKUW010000060.1, from coordinate 5,476 downwards.
TTTAGAATTCGTGTAGAAGATGAAAATCTTTTGAAGTTTGAAGAATGCATTTCTAATGGTTGATGGGATCCTACAGAATAAATCCCTATGATGACAATACTATTTTTCAGATTTATTCTTCACTAGGATGACAATACCAAAAAACACCATAATAAACAATTACTTCTTCCTCAAAATCACCTTCAAAACCATTCTATCCGTAACATCAACGATGCTGCATTCATAATTATTCGGTAGATCAACAATGAACCCAATTTCCGGGACTTCATGTCTTAAAGATAAAATCAAACCATTAATTGTCTCAATCTCATCATATTCATCATCAAGCAAATCAATTCCATAAGATTCCTTCAAATCGTCAAGCTCAGCTCTGCCATTTACCTCAAATTCATTATCATTTATTTGTTTAATAAGCAATTCTTCTTCATCTCCCTCGTCAATTTCCCCAACAATCTCAGAAAGAACAGAGTTAATCGTAATAATTCCGTCCGTTCCACCATATTCATCAATAATCGTTGCAATATGAATCCTTTTTTTCTTCATTCTTACCAACAAATCCATCGCTTTCATTGAAGGTGGAACAAAAAGCATATCCTGAATCAGACTTTCCGCATTATTTAAATTTCCATGTTCATAAAAATGAAGCAACAAATCTTTTACATTCAGAAAGCCAATAATATTATCTAGATTTTCTTTATAAACCGGAATCCTAGAAGTTTTCTTTTCACGCATTAAGTCAAAAACTTTCTCGAAATCACCATTTTCCACAGCCAGAATCTCATTTCGTGGGACTTTCAACTCATCAACAGTCATATCATAAAACTCCAGAAGATCCTTTATCATATTCTCTTCTTCCGGCTTCATAACGCGATCACCGAACATCGCAATTTCATTAATCACGTCATTTACCGATTCTTGCACAGTTTTATTCTTCACAAAGAATTGAAATTTCAACCAATGCTTTATATAAGAAGTCATTCTATTCAGCAAACTTTTTTCATTTTGTTCTACCGCATTTTTACCGTTCTCTAGGTTCTGCGGGGGCTTACCGTCACTTTGTTCGTTCATATTATCAAAAAAAATCAAATATCATTTCTATTATGCCAGATATTTTTCCACATCCAAAGCAGCCATGCAACCACTTCCAGCTGCAGTTATCGCTTGTCTATAAATTTTATCCTGAACATCTCCACACGCAAAAAGTCCATCAACATTTGTTTTTGTGCTTTTTCCTTCCGTATTAATATATCCCTCATCATCTATATCCAGCAAATCAGTGAATAAATCACTATTCGGTTTGTGGCCAATTGCAATGAAAATCCCATCAACTTCAATGTCTGTGGTTTTATCGCTAAGATCAAGGTCTAAAATTTTTGAGGATTTTAAACGCAAATGAGTAACTTTTTTCTTCGGACTATCAACCCCAATAATATCATCTACAACTTTATTGAACATAAATTCTATTTTTGGATTTGCACGCATTCTGTCTTGCAGAATTTTTTCAGCTCGCATTTCATCCCTTCTATGAACCAAATAGACTTTTTTCACGTGATGAGTTAAAAACAAGGCATCTTCTGCAGCAGTATTTCCACCACCAACAACAGCAACAGTTTTATTTTTAAAGAAAAATGCATCACATGTTGCACATCCAGAAACCCCATATCCTAAGAACTTTTGTTCATTTACAAGTCTTTTATCTGTATCATGTAGCCATTTAGCAGTCGCCCCAGTAGCAATAATTACAGCTTTTGCTTCGTATTCATCACCAAATTGCCCCTTCATAATAAATCTATTTTTACCATTTTCATCTTTTTTAACAGTAAATTCTGTTATATGATCACTTATAATTTCAGTGCCAAATTTTAATGCGTGATTTTTCATATTCTCCATTAAATCTGGGCCTTGGATCTCAGCAAAACCTGGATAATTCTCAACATCTGTGGTAATCATTAACTGCCCACCAGATTCATTTCCAGCTATAATGACTGGTTTTAAATTAGCACGAGCAAGATAAATTGCAGCTGTATATCCAGCAGATCCAGAACCGATGATTATCACATCATTTTCAATTTTCGCCATAATTCATAATATTAAATAGTATTTTGATTTTATTACAAAATTTTTACTATACAAGTGAAAGTTATAACATAATAATATTATTGAAAGTTTAATGTTGTTAATGTTGTTGTTTTGTCATTCCAGACTTAAATCATTTTCATCCCAGTGCTTCTTAGTTTTGTCATCCCAGTGTAGTACACACGTGCGATCCTTTTAGCTCTGAGAAATTCATTTACTAATGATTGATAAGATCCTACGGAATAAATTCCTAGGATGACAACGCCGTTAATGTCATTCCAGACAGATATTTATTATCTGACGTGGAAACGAACAAGTCGCTTAATGCGACGATATTGTGAGTTAGACTAGTGAATGAAATGAACGCTAAAAAGCTTGCGTCAAACGAGAGAGCAACATGTGTTGCGATCATTTGAGAGATTCTATCTCTCAAAAACCCTTCGGGCAATCCAAAAGCCCACTCCAGGGGGGCTTTTTCCATTATTCGAGTTACTTGGGGAACGAAGAATTCTTTAGAATTCGTATTGAGGCCGAGAATCTCTTCAGGGATGGAGAAATGTTCTGCTGTCATACCAGGCGCGAGCTTGTCAGCGCCGCGGGATCCTGTTAGCTCTGATAAATAACCTTGAATTGATCCTACACCACTACGTGCCTAGGATGACACTCTGCATGGTTTTTCGTAAAAGAAAGAATTTGTCATCCCGGTGTGGCATATACGTGGGATCCTTTTAGCTCTGAGAAATTCATTTACTAATGATTGACGAGATCCTACGTTTAATAAATTAAACTAGGATGACAAATAGCCATATAATAATATATATTAAAATAAAATTTACCAATAAAACATAAAATAAACTATATGGAACAATTTATACTCGCATCTACATTAGTTTTTGTTTGGCTTGTGAGCCCGGATTCTGATTTCATCATAGTAGTGAAAAAAAGTTTCGCACACTCATATAAAAAAGCCTTATTTGTTGCTCTTGGAGTTTCTATTGCTACTGTTTTTCATGTTATTTACATCACGCTAGCTCTAGAATTTATCGTAAGCAAGATATTGATAATAAAATATATTGGAGTGACGTATTTAATTTATATAGGAGCTCTTGGATTATTTGCTAAAAAATCAGATATATTCTTGACATTAGGGGATAAACCAAATGAAATTTCAAATTTTGAAGCGATTAGAATGGGTTTTGTAAACGACGCTCTCAATTCAAATACAATATTGTTTTTAATTGGTTTATTTTCTATATTTATTGGTCATGAAATATCTCAATGGGAATTATCGCTATACATTGCAATGATATTTTTTCAATCATTTATATGGTATGGATTTGTGGCATATTGTTTTTCTAGAAAAATAGTCAGGGAGAAATTTAGCACATTTGGTCATTGGATTGACAGAATCACTGGTGCGATTTTGATCACTTGCGGAGTACAGATATTGATGAATTGATTTTTTATTGCTTTTTTGGTGTGCATATTGGTGTTATAGTATTTTAAAAGAATGTGGATTTTTATTGATGTGTTTTTTAACTTGTCATCCCAGTCCTGAAAAGGACGTGGGATCTTTTGATATTTGAGAAATGCATTGCTCTTTTCTGAAGAGATCCTACGTTTAATAACATGTATTAAACTAGGATGACAATTCTTCACATTACTAATTCCTGACAAGATCTCACGCCTACTCCGTAGTCTGAGGTGACAAGACTTTTCCCTAAGATGACAGTAATTCTTAATATAACAATACTTCTCTATTTAGCTTGATACTTCAACCAATTCAGATCACAGCCAAAAAACGGCCTCAAATCCTTAATTCCATATTTCAACATACAAAGTCTCTCAATTCCAGCGCCAAGAGCGTATCCACGGTAAATACTACTGTCTAATCCCATATTTTCTAAAACTTTCGGATGAACCATGCCGCATCCAAGAATTTCTACATATTCACCTTTACTCGGAAGGAAAACATCAATTTCCCAAGAAGGAACCGTGAAAGGAAAGTAGCTTGGACGAAGGCGAATTTTCAATTCATCACGAGAAATCTGGAAAAATTTACTCAAAATCACCATCATTATATCAATCAGATCCTGAACAAACAAAGTATCGGATACACAAACCATTTCCATCTGATGAAACATCGGCGAATGAGTCCCGTCACTTTCATTTCTATAAGTTCTACCAAAAGTTGCATATTTAAACTCATATTCAAAAGGAGAGACACCGCGATCCCTCAACTTTTCAGTAATTTTCTTTGCAATTCGAATTTGTTGAGCAGAAGTATGAGTTCTTAAAAGAAAATCGCTTTCCTCATCGTCAGAAGTTTCAAAATGATCACTATTTTTAATAGAATCGCAAATTGTATTTTTATCAATATAAATTGTGTCCTGAGTTTGGCGCGCTGGATGGAGCTTGTGAGTATTCAGCATAGAAAAATTAAATTCTGAATTCTCAACATCATAACCATCAAAAATTGCAAAACCCTCTTCATTTGCGATCTCTTTCAATTCATTAATCGTTTTTGTAATCGGATGAATAGAGCCAGAACTGCAGTTGTAAGACTCGTAATTCGCTGGAGCAGTCACATCAATTTTTTCGTTATTGATTTTCTCCTCAATTTCGAGATTCTCAATGATTTCCGCCTGTTTTGCAATTGCATCAGCGATAGTTTTCTTCAATTCGTTCAACTCTTTGCCACGCTCTTTCTTTTCATCAGGAGATAATTTCCCTAGATTTTTCATTTCCAAAGTTATTAGTCCATTTTCTCTGGATAAATATTTATTTTCAATATCGTGCAAATCTTTTTGGGACTTCGATCCATTGATTAATTCAATCGCCCATTCAATATCTATATTCATAATTCTTACTTTTAATTTACTCAAAATTATATCAAAAAGAATGAAAGTAACAAGCGAGGGATGATATTTGTGGCTTTTCGTAAAAGAGAAGTTGTCATTCTAGACTTAAGTTGATGTCATTCCAGTTCTTCAGCACGTGGGATCCGATGAGGCAGGAGAAATATCCTGCTGAGATCCTACGGAATAAATTCCTAGGATGACAAAAACTTTGAACTTTTCATCCCAGTCTTTTTTAAAAGAATAATTATTGTCATTCCAGTGTGTCACACACGTGGAACCCCTTCAATAATTTCCGAATGCATTACTAATTCCTGATAAGATCCTACACCACTAACAGGTACGTGGCTAGGATGACAGCACGATGTTGTTGTCACCACAGTATTTTTTAACTTGTCATTCCAGTCCTTTAAGGATGTGGGATCCATACAGATCATTCCTCCATTCTGATAAGATCCTACGTTTAATAAATTAAACTAGGATGACAAAACCATTAATGTCATTCAAGACTTAAGTTGTTGTCACAGCACATCGTGCGTGGA
>JBIKUW010000057.1:0-8206 GCA_044347385.1 Rickettsiales bacterium | reverse complement strand
GGAATTGTGATTGGGGCATGCTTAAAGGAAAATGGTGAGATAGAGAATTCAAGATTGTTTAAATTGACTTATGATTTTATAAACAAATTATTGAAAGACGGAAGAATTCTAAAGCAGGAGATCTCTTTCTGTTTTTATGATGAAAGTTTTTCTAGTCATATGACTAACGAATATTTGCATGCCCATAAGTTTAATAAAAATCAAATTGCAAAGCGCGAAGATAAAATTGCTGCAATGCTGATTTTACAGGGTGCTTTGAGTGAGATGGAATGCATGTGATGTGATTGTTGTGTTATGAAGAGAATCTCGAGAGATTTGAGTAATGTTTTGCTGAGATTCTACGTTTAATAATAAATATTAAACCAAGATGACACTCAGTGTGGCTTTTTGTAAAAGAGAGAATTGTCATCACAGTTGAGCGAAGTGAAACGTGGAATTAGAAATATATATTTTATACCACTCATTTCTGATAAGATCCTACATTTAATGACAGGCATTAAACTAGGATGACAAGAGCAGCAATGTCATTCCAAGCGCTAGTTTGTCAGTGCCGTGGAATTACTTCATGTCATTTCTTATACGCTCTTTTGTTCATTCGCAGCACTTTGTTGTGTACTGCTACCTAGGCTAATAGTGGAGGATTTTCTACTTGAGATTGATTTTTTTTCTTCATTTTCTTCTTCATCTGAATCTATGCTTTCAACAAGGACATTATTTAGCCTGTATTCAATTTTTGGACCAACAGTTGATGATTCAAATTGTGATAGAAGTATTGGTCTTTTTCTCATATCAGATTTTAGTGTATCCAAATCTAATTTATAAACTTTAACGCGACCTTTTTCTATAAGTTTATTCATTTCTGGATTATTTACTGCACCACAGTTTTGAATTTCAATATCATTATCTTTGAAGCTAACTCTAAGAAGAGTATCATTTTGATGATTGTCTTTTTCATCGTTTGCATTTCGAAGAACTATATAAAAATCAGGAGAGACTACATTACCTAATTTCTGTAATCCGTTTTTTATTGTTTTCATTATGTTTTGAGTGCTATTAGTTTCATTAACATCCGAAGATAGAACTACATATGGTATATTTGTTTCGAGTGGTTTTTCTGGGTTAGTTATTTCATTACTATTATCATTGAAATTAATCGGTATATTCTCATCATTAATGAGTAGCAATTTACCAGCCGTTTCGACTTTTCTGAGTTCTAAATCAATTAATTTGTTTTGTTCTGCCAATCTTGATGAGATAGTGTTGAGTATATTAAATAACACCATGAGTCCAAGAATTATAAATGAGACTCCGATCTCAAAAGAGATTTCTCCTTGAACAAATAAGTAAACGACATAGGCTGATGCAGCAATTGTAACTAGTGAGAAGGCAAGAGTGAAAAACCTTTGCGCAGTATTTTTTGATTTTTTGCCTTGTAATGCATCATCACCAAGTCCTTTAATATCATCTCCAAACTTAACGTTAAAGATATGCATATGCGCAATTTTCATGAGGGCATTAATTGCTTGTATACCAAATATAATTGCCAGAATGTAGAATGAATCATTTAAAGCAGTTTGTATTACAGCAGAGGCAAATTCATTGCCAACCAACTTATTAATCAGTGGCATTCCGAATTTTCCTATTAAGTAAACCATGCCATAGCAAACCATTGTTGCAATATAGAACATCACGGAGTAGAAAACCAATTCTCTCTTCTGTTTGTTTTTATTGTTAACATTGTATGCAGAGTCAGTTTCATAGTAATTTCCTTCTTTATCATAAGCGTAAATTTCCTTTTGTTTTTCAGTCAATTTACTTAATTTATCCGCTGTTAATGGTTTAAGGCTATGACTTTTTAATTTTCTTTTTTCTGGAACTATAACATAGGTGTTTGCATTATCGCCTTCGCCTTTTACATAAGATATTTTTAATCCTCTATTGATTGCGTCATTTGTGAATGCATCATCAATTCCATCTTTTCCCATTAAAGAATTGTATCTTGCAAAGAATTTTATAACATGTTGTTTCAATAGATTTTCTGCAAAAATTCTTCCAAGAACTGCAATTCCGAGAATTGTTGCAAGTCCTACTATTAAACTTTGGTATGTTAGATTGCCCCATAATACATTTGTTACGCCATTTAATTCTGTAGAAGTTGCGATTGTTGCGGCATATCCAGCTAGCGCACCCGAAACTGCAATTGTTGCAAGAAATCCAGTGATATTAAGAATATTGCTTTTCCATTTTCCACCAGATTCTTTCCATTCATCTAATTTTTTATTGATTATACCTTTTATTGTGAATGCAAAAAGTAACATACCAAGTACGAACATGAAACTAAATGCAGCACCAACAAGTCCTTGTCCAAAGACAGTTTGTTGAATTGCTGGAACTTGCGCGTTTGCAAATTTTGATGATGACATGATTGTGTTGAAAGAAAGAGCAACTGTAACAAGTCCAATCCCAACAACTATTCTCGCTGTTCTTTTTATGTTGAATGTTCTTTGGCTTTCGAGATAGAATTTATATTCTGTTACTGTTAGTCCAGTAACATCATCAACATATTGTCTAGGTTGCTCTAATGTACCTTTGTCAATCACTCTGTGTGGGCTAATACCACCGTCACCCCAAATTCCTAATCTTCTTGCTTCTGCTTCAGTTATGAATCCAGATTTTCTTTCTTTGCTTGCGCCATATAGTGTAATAATATCGCTCCAAAAGGCGATTACAGACATTAAAATGTCCCAAATCATCTCTCCACCAGTACCGAAAGTGGATCTCATTGCGTCTGCAATTGCAACTCTCACTGCTGTTCCTATGATTGCTTCTACAAAATTAGTTGGTTCACCACTTCTGTTATTTCCTATTCTTGAATTGTTATTTTTTTGATTAAGTCTTGCAATTGTTGCAAAATTTACTGCAAAAACTATCCCACCAAGTATTCTAACTATTTTCTCTAAAACATCGATTTGCGAATAGGAGATATTTTTTCTTCTATTTCTTTCCATAATTATTACCAATTATAATTTATTATATTTTTAGATGTATATTTTATATATTTTGATATTCATATTAGTTAATTTAATAAGAGTTTTCTTTTTATGCGATAAATTCTGAGGATAACGATGAATGACTGCCAAAATATTCATTGGTGTTAATGCAATATCTGATTTTATGCTTTTCATAGTAATCTTGTTTAACGATTAATTTGTGTTAATTATATCAGTTTTTTTTAAAAATCCAGAGCAAATTCATTTTTTTGTTGTTTTTTCCAATTAATTATTTAATATTGGAGATGGAATTTTTTGCTGTCATAGCTCAGGTGGTAGAGTGCGTCCTTGGTAAGGACGAGGTCCCGAGTTCGAGTCTCGGTGTCAGCATTTTTATTATTTTAGAAATATATATTCTGTCATCCCAGACTACGGAGTAGGCGTGGGATCCTTCGAGGCATGAGAAATGTTATGATGGGATACTACGTTCCTAACAAGTACGGAATTAGGATGACAATATGAGATGTTGTTGTCGACCCAATACTTTTTAACTTGTCATCCCAGTGTTTTTAAAAGAACAAGTATTGTCATTTCAGATTGTAGAGCGTGCAATCCCTTCAATCATTTTCCAAATGCATCACTAATTCCTGATAAGATCCTGCGCCACTACAGGACTGGGATGACAACGCTATTTTAATTACTAATCATTGATGTAATCATGATAGAAATTTATATTATTTAAATTTTGACATTTTATTTCTATAATAAGAGTAATAGTTAGCATTTGCTTTATGAAGTTACCACTTATTTTACTAATTTTGTTATTAAGTAATAATCTTGTTGCGAAAAATCCAGATCTCATAGTAAATCAGAAGGAAATCAATAGATTTATAGATGTTTTGAAAATTATAAAAAAGAATTATATTTATGAGATAGATGATAAAAAGGCAATTGATGATGCGTTGGGTGGTCTTTTATCTGGCCTTGATCCACATTCAGTTTATTATAGTAAAGATGCATATCTTGATGTTTTAGACAGAGTGAGTGGCGAATATGGTGGTCTTGGAATTGATATCTCTGTGATTGATGGAAAATTAAGAGTGATAAAAATTATTAAGGACTCTCCATCTGAATTAGCCGGTTTAAAACTTGATGATAATATTATTGAAATAAATGGAAAAAATATTTTTGGTATGACTTTGTCAAATATTAAAAGTATGATAAAAGGAGATGTTGGTACTTTTGTGGATTTGAAAGTCATACGTGAGGAGTTTGATGATAACTCTTTTGCGAATTCAAAAATTCTTGATTTTAAGATTGAAAGAAAGATTGTGAAGATTGAAAATATAGAATATAAAAATTTTAAGAATGATGTTCTTTATTTAAAAATTAATAATTTTTCTGATTCCTCATACAAGGATATTTTTGATGTTTTAAAAAATAATTCCAGTATGCGAGGGATGATTTTGGATGTTAGAGATAATGGTGGTGGATTGCTGGATCAAGCGATAAAGATTAGTGATGGTTTTTTATATAGTGGAGAGATTGTTTCAATTAAATATAAAGATTCATCAAGTGGAATAAAAAAATATAATGTTTCTGGTTCTAGTTTTATAAATAAAAATATCCCAGTTGTTTTATTAATTAATAATTATTCTGCATCTTCTTCTGAAATTTTAGCAGGGGCTTTGAAGGACAATAAAAGGGCGATTTTGGTTGGAAAGACAACTTTTGGAAAGGGGTCAGTCCAGAATATTATTCCGCTAAAGGATGGTGATGCGGTGAAAGTTACAACTGCACTTTTTTATACGCCAAATGATTTGATGATTCAGGGGAATGGAGTTACTCCTGACATTGATATTGATGATTTGATAATTAAGGATTTGAGAAATAGTGGCACTGGCGAGGTTAAAAATGAGAATGAATTGGAGAAAGTGGCAAATAATCAAACTATTGTAAATGAAAATCCTGATGTAATTGATGGGGAAGATAGAATTGATGATTTACAATTATATATAGGGAAGCAGATTTTGGGGTTTGAGATGAGTAAGGTTAAGAGATGAGGTGTTTTCAATTTATTGAAGAAAAAGTGATTTGATATCAGAAAGAATAATCTTTAATCTAATCAATATTAATATATAATACTCAACATGTGTAATAATTGAGTTCCAAATTGGATTTGCTGATTGATTTTTTTAATAACATAAATGTAGAGCTATTTACTGTATTTAATGGTTTTATAGCAGTTCTGTTTATGATGATAATGATGAAAGTTGGTGGGCTTTCTGGTCTGCAATCCTATGTTTATTTGGCTTTGGTTGTTGCTAATATTCAAGTTCTAAAGGGTACAAATTTTATTTTCATTAATGAGCCAGTTCCTCTTGGGACGTTGGTCTATGGCACAATTTCAATTGCGATATCAATTATTGTGGAGTTTTATGGGCGTAAGACTGCAAATAAAACTATTTTGATGGGAACAATTTTTATGTCAGGTTTTACGGCTTTGATTTTAGTAACTCTTGGATACAAACCACTGAATGAAGGATGTTTTTCACCTGAGCTAGGTTTTCTGTATAAAAATCATTTTCTTATGAAGGAGCTTTTTATGCCGATACCAGCGATCTTGATTTCTGGCCTATTGGCATATTTTATTAGTGAAAAAGCTCTTGTGTATTTTCAGATTTTCTTTCAGAAATTTATTTCTTCTATTTTTATAAGAACCTATATATCAAATATTATTGCTGCTTTTGTTGATTTATTTGTAATGAATTTTTTATGTTGGATAGTTTTAAATCCTAATCCAATTACTATGAAACAATTATTTATTTCTTATATTATAGCATCTTACCCGTTCAGATTATTGACTGCTGCAGTTGCGCTACCAGTTTTAAAAATAGCGCGACATATCAATAAAAAGAATACTACAATAGAGTAGATTGTTTTTAGAAATGAAATTCTAAATTCTGATTTTTGTTTTACAATATCAATAATAACAATATAAGGAGGAGCAATCCACCAAAACCAAATGATGCAACAAAGAGTAATTCTAATTTAAATACAAAAAGTAATACTGGCATTAATAATATTATTAGTAATAATCCAAGTAGTCCATTTACTAGTCTTCTGTTCATAAGTCTCTCTTTAATAAAAAAATGTTAATTATTTATATTTTATGATACTATTTATGATTCGGAATCAAGATATTGAGATTTTTTCTATTTACAATTTATTAATTACTTTTTATTGCTCAAATATTAAAAAAGATAAGATTATTATAGATATCTTATCTTTTTTAGGAAATTTTCTTAAATCTTAATTACTTTTATATATTATGAATGATAAATGATTAATTATTTGATGGATTTTTGTTATGACAAAATTTTATATACCGATATTGATTTTTTTGTGCATATTCATAATGCTATTAGGTTTAATTTCATATATTATTAGAAGAGATGCAAAAAATTATAGAAAATATTTTGTAGAAAAGTCAAAGAATGCAGATTTTGAAGAAAATCCATTATTGAAAAGGATTTACAGTATATGTACTTTTGGTGCGAAAGATATAGTAAAGGGAGATGAAGGCGTAATTAAAACTTTGAATAGTATTAATAATTTATTTCCAAATAATAATTTTACTTTAAATCAAGCAGTAAATAGTGATGAATACATGAGAAAGCTGAATGACGTTGTGCATGCCATAACGCAAGATGAGAAATTATTTTCAAAATTATCTAAGATAAAAATTTCGGATGGAGGTATTTCGTTATTAGACCATTTATATGTTAAATTTAGAGATGTATTAGAGTATATTCAAGATAATTCAGAGATTATTTATGTGAATGATTTTGAAGATTTGGATCCTTCTCGATTTTCATCTTCAAAATCATTGTATGGTGACCTATTTATTGAGTTTGAGAAAAAGTATGGCAATCTACCAAATAGGGATATATTCCTCATTGGATCTCATGTGTATTATTCGAGAAATAAGTAGGTCATCGCATTATTATGGCATGAATTTTTTCCATGAACCATCGTAAAAAACATAAATATTTTTATCTGCCTTTTGAAAGAGTATCAACCCATCCCAAGGTTTTATGAATTTCCATCCTTCTATGTAATAAGCTAATTGCCCAGAATATTTTTCCCAATCGCCGGTTGATCCTGAAGATATGACGTAAAGGCCAAATGGAGCATTTTCTGGTGGCGATTTATCTCCAATTAGTGGGTCATTCATCAAGCAAGATTTGATTGCATCAAGTTTCATCATGCATTCATTGAACAATGATTCTTTTTTATCTTGCGACTGAGACATGAGACTCATTTCCAAATTTTTTGTTTTGTTATCCATTGGATAATTTTGATTATATGTTTATATAATATTTTAGAGATGAAAATTGTATTGCGGAAGCAAATTTTAGAAAAAATTATTGTTTTCCTTATTTTCATGTTACAATCTATATATGTAAAATTTGTTTTATAATGAGTGAAAGTTACAATATTCTGCTTGTAGATGATGAAAGAGATATAACTGATTTAATTCAGGAAATTCTGTATGAGCGAAACTCAAATTATAATATTACGATAGCGAATTCGTTTAAAGATGCAGAAACTCTGATAATGAATAAGAGTTTCGATCTCGCACTTCTTGATATTTGGATAAATAATCAAAATGATGGAATAGATCTTCTGAAAATTATTAAAGAGAAGAGTAAGGCAACTCAAGTTGTAATGATTAGTGGGCATGGAAATATAAAGGTTGCTGTTCAATGTATTAAGATTGGTGCTTATGATTATATAGAGAAGCCATTTAAGAGTGATAAATTAAGAATCATTGCGAAGAATGCTCTGGAGATTTTTTCTATGAAGAAAGCGGTTTATGCTCAGGAGCTTCTGGATAATAAATTTACGCAAATAGTTGGAAAGTCGAAAATCATGACGCAGATTCGTGAGATTGCTGATGAATGTGCTGGTAATAGTAGTCGTGTTTTTATAAATGGTGGATCAGGTACGGGGAAAAAACTTATCGCTCATTACATTCATAAAAAATCTCAGTATAAAAATGAACCTTTTAATATAATTAATATATCAAGTTCAATTATTAATGGGAATTTTGGTGCTTTGTATCAAGAATTTAGAGGGACAGTGTTTTTAGAGGAGATCACAAATTTTCCTTTGCATTTCCAGAAATCGTTATTAGATTTTATAAATTCAAA
>JBIKUW010000083.1:0-5740 GCA_044347385.1 Rickettsiales bacterium | reverse complement strand
TATTATCAGAATTAATCATGTAATTCTTTATACAAAAATCACAAAAACCCTTATCAAGATTAGAAGAATTTACATCATTCTCATATAGAATAATATTATTCGTAACTCTATTTGCACTTTCTAGAAGAACGGTTGAATAATTACTTTCATTTATTACACACCATCCATTCGATTTCAAATGATTAAAAATTTCTGATTTAGCCTTTGCTATTTCCTCTATATTTTCAAAAAACTCAAGATGAGCCCCACTTACATTTACCACAATTGCAATATCAGGTTCCGCTATTTCACTTAAATAATCTATCTCGCCCAATCTTTGCATTCCCATTTCAAGAACAACATATTTAGAATTCGCAGGAGCGTTCAATATATTGTATGGCACTCCAATTTGATTATTTAAATTAGCTTCAGATAGATAAACGGTTTCATTTAAATTCAAATTCTTCAAAACAAACCCAAGTAAATTCTTAGTTGTTGTCTTTCCTACACTTCCGGTAATTGCTATCACCTTCGCGTTTTGTAAAAAATTATTTCTGTAGTAATTAGCAATTCTTCCATAAGAATGAGTAGAATCCTTAACAAGAATGATTGGTATTTCATCGTTACTCATTATAGTGTTATTTGGAATTTCATCACATATAACACAAATCGCACCCTTTTCTATTCCACTCTGAATAAATGCATTTCCGTTAAAATTTTCTCCTTTTAGAGTCAGAAAACTATCTCCTTTCTGTAATTTTCTTGTATCAGTACAAATTCTTGTAATATTTATTTGATAATCATAATTTTCAAAAGAATTAATTATCTTTCCATTTATTATTTTTAATAAAATATCTAAATCAATAACAATCATTTTTTCCAGATAACAACAATAATTTTTACTATTAATAGTAAATTCTATTTTCTAAATTGCAATTAAAATTTTACTTTTTCCTCATTCAAACAAAATCTATGTTTTTTATGATTCCATTTATTTTTTACCAAAACCATTAAAACCTTTCATTCGAATAAGTTTGAATGGCATTGACGCTCCAGAAATTTTTTCATACGAATGCGATGATGAATTAGAGAATGGAATAAAAGCTAAAAATTTTATTGAGGAAAAAATAAAATCTACAAAATCTATTAAAGTAGTATTTTATAAATGTGATAGATATTGTAGAATTGCTGGCGATTTTCTTTTTGATGGAAAATATCTTACTGAAATTTTATTAGATGTAAATCTAGTAAGAAAATATGAATACATCAAAGTTAGAGATCATATTTTAAATAAAAGGAAATCATGGTGTACAGAAAAATAAAAAATTCAAAATTATTTATTCTCAATTATTTATTCTCCCATAAAACTCCAGATGCGCTTAATATTGCCATGTTCAATATTTCACTTACAGATGAACTCATGGAAATTATTTGAACTGGGTTTTTAAATCCAATTAAAATTGGCCCTACCAATACAGCATTTGTTAAAGATTTGATTAGCTTTTGAGAAATGTCAGCAGTATGCAATCCAGGTACAACAAGAACATTAGCTTCCTTTGTGAGACGAACGAATGGATACTTTTTTAATAAATCTTCATTTAAAGCAACTTCTGCCGTCATCTCTCCATCACATTCAAAATTCAAATCAGGATTTGAATGCAATATCTTTATCGCATCTCGAATAATTGTAGCTCTTTCACCATCGTTTGGATTACCAAAAGTAGCGTATGATAACAAAGCAACCCTTGGAGTTTGCCCTACCGCTCTGATGATTTTTGCTGATTTCATAGCTATTTCACTAAGTTGTTTTGCTGAAGGAGAAGAATTTATCGCTGTATCCGTCATAAAAACAATCTTTCCATGAGTTATAATTGCTGAAATTCCAAACATCAACTCGTCATGGTCAATACTAATTTTTATAGAGCTTAAAGCTTCATAATAACTTCTAGTCAATCCTGTAATCATAGCATCTGCGTCACCACAAGCTAAAATACATGATGCGAAAACATTTCGATCAGTTTTTACATCTCGAACACAATCTCTTTCAAGTTTTCCAAGTCTTTGATTTTTTTTATAAAAATATTCTATATATTTATTTAATTTCGTTTCATCACAGAGAGCTGAATTCATAATCTTAATCTTCGGTGAAAGTTTAATACCAATTCTTTCTGCTGTTTGTTTTACTGTTTCTTCATCTCCAACTAAAATTGCCTCTCCGTATAAACCATCTACATATTGAGTTGCAACTCTAATGATCTTTTCTTCTTCTCCCTCAGCAAAAACAACTCTTTTTGGCTTTGACTTGACTTTTTCATGCAACAATTGAAATAAATTCAAAGTTGGATCAAGTTTTGCACTTAGTGTAGATCTATATTTTTCTAAATCCTTAATTACTATTCTTGCAACACCAGAATCCATTGCTGCTTTTGCAACTGCAGGAGCAACAATTGTAATTAATCGTGGATCAAATGGTGCAGGAATAATGTATTCAGGGCCATATTCAAAAGTTCTTCCAGGATATGCTGTAAAGACATCATCATGAACTGGCTTTCTAGCTAGATCAGCAATTGCGTAAGCAGCAGCTAATTTCATTTCATCATTAATTTTTCTAGCTCTAACATCCAATGCTCCTCTAAAAATATAAGGGAATCCCATTACATTGTTCACTTGATTTGGATAGTCAGATCGTCCAGTTGCCATTATGATATCACTTCTTATTTCTTTTGCCAGTGGAACTGAGATTTCAGGTTCTGGATTTGCCATAGCAAAAACTATCGGATCTTTTGCCATAGTCGATAACATTTCAGGAGTTACAATCTTTGCAGAAGACAAACCAACAAAAACATCCGCTCCAACCATAGCATCTCCTAAAGTTTTTAATTTATCATCCTCTCTTGCAAATTCCAATCGAATGTTATCCATCTCCTCAGGTCTATCTTTATAGACAACTCCATGTCTATCACAAAGAATGACATTTTCTTTTTTAACTCCAAGAGATATAAAAAATTTCAAACATGCAATTCCAGCAGCTCCAGCTCCGCATACCACCATTTTTACGTCTTCAATTTTTCTCTTCGTGATATCACAAGCATTAATTAATCCAGCTCCTGCAACAATTGCTGTACCATGTTGATCATCATGCATTACTGGGATATCTACTGCCTCTTGAAGTTTTTTCTCAATTTCAAAACATCTTGGCCCAGAAATATCCTCCAAATTAATTCCACCCCATCCACCACTAATAGATGAAACAATCTTTACAATCATATCTGGGTCTCTTTCATCAACAACAATCGGAATTGAATCTATTCCAGCAAATTTCTTGAATAAAACAGATTTTCCCTCCATCACTGGCAATGAAGCATCGGCCCCTATGTCTCCTAAACCTAAAACAGCTGATCCATCTGTTACTACAGCTACCATATTTCCTTTTGAGGTATAATCGTAAATTTCTTCCTGATTATCAAAGATTTTCAAACACGGAGCAGCAACTCCAGGTGAGTATGCCATTGAAAGCTCATGCTGATCTATCAATGAACGAGTTGGAACAATTCCGATCTTTCCTGGAAGAATATCGCTTCCATTTCCAAGATGATACTCACATGAAGCCACATATATTGAATGATTAAACAAATTTCTAAAGAAACTATAATCTCCAGTAGTTTTTCTAAACTTGCTTACCATAGGTATTAAAATAATTAAATATAGTATATATTAGTTGATATATTTAGAAAATCAAGATATATTCTTCTTGGGAAATATCAATCTTTTCATTATCTTTATCGTTCTTGCTTACTAATTAATCATTCATTGTATAAATTATACTCTGATATAAAAAACTAAAAAGGTACAAAATGAGTGAAGATAAAAATGCTATCAAAATGACGGATAGCGAAACTACAAACAATAACAATACTACTGCTAGTACTAATGTTGATAACAAAGATACAACAAATACAAGTGTAAATACCGATACTGTTAATAACACATCAGAAGATATAAATTTTGATCCAACTTCTGCTGATCAAGAGGAAAAAATGGATAGCCTCTTACGTAGCTCAATGAATGATAACGCAGAAGAAAACATGAAGAATTTATTTCGTAATTTGATGGGTGATTTTTATTCAAAATATGATGAAATATCAGAAGATCTCAAAAAAGCCCAGGAAGAGTCAAATAATGTTCTACATCAGAAAGAAATTCTAGAAAGTGCAATCAAATCAGCAGAAGAAAGTATCAGGGAAGATGAGAGCAAAATTAGAGAACTAACAAATGCTTTAAATAAAGATAAAGCACTTTTACAAAGAAAAAAAACTGAATTGGCTCAATTAGAAACTGCACATACAGAAACTGCTAAAAGATTAGCATTAATACAAAAAAGATTTGATATGCTAAACAACTCAGAAAAAGTATGCGTATTCAGAGCTGATTCTTGGTACTTCTACGCAGTATATACAAATGCACCTTTTGATTTCTTTGAAAATACAGTAAAAGAAATGAGTAAAGCAGATCCAAAATCAACCATAGGGTATATGTCTGATGTTCTTATTAAAAGAGGATATACATACAGAGGTAGCTATCTTGATTATTTAGGTAATTATGGTCACACATCTACTCTCAGTAGTATAAATAAAGTAAAAGCCATGATTAATGAACTTACTGGTGGTTTTTACTATAATAAATGTGGAAGAAATAATGTATCACATTGGGAAACAACTGATCACGGTGCATTCACATCTGTAACTGATCATTGTTCATAATTTACAAATCATCATGATTAAAATTATTTCAAATTTTTTTAGAGATTGATCATTTAATCCTTAATAAAGTATTTTGTGATAAATACTTTATGTTTATTCATTTAAAATAGAATATCTAGAACTAATTTTTAATTATAAGAAAAATGTGTTGGAATTTAGAAGTATCAGCAGCGATATCCATCTTTGGATTTTTAACAATACTGTATTTGGTAATAAAAAAATATCCTCTAGCTCTGATAATTCCATTAACATATTTTTTATTGATGGAGGGATTACAAGCACTTACCTATGGTGTAATAGATCGATGTGATTTACCAATAAATCAAATTTATACATTGCTTGGATATTTCCATATATCCTTTCAGCCATTTTTTGTTAATATGCTTTCATTATATTTCATACCTCAATATATAAGTAGAAAAATTTATCTATTGGTTTACACTCTATGCGGAATTTCAGCAGCTCTAATGCTTTTAGATGTTTATCCATTTTCATGGGCTGAAAAATGCCTTCCTTCTCGCCCACTCTGCGGTGAAACACTATGCTCGCTTCACGGAAATTGGCATATAGCTTGGTCAATACCTCTTAGATTCTCGTGGCATACAAATATCACAACGACATTCAGTGCCTTTATGTTAAATCCATACACTCTTACAGTTTTTGTATTACCAATACTGTATGGTTCATATAGATTTACAATCTTCCACATAATATTTGGCCCATCTTTAGCATACCTTTTAACAAAAAATATGAATGAATGGCCAGCAATATGGTGCTTGATATCATTATATTTAATTTTATTAGCGATCAGCACACCATTTAGATCATTTATGCATGTTAAATCGTGGTTTTGGTGGCCTTTGATGAATAAGAATAAAAACTAATAAATACGATATATGATAAACATCAGACTGCTGTTTAAATG
Source organism: Rickettsiales bacterium (assembly GCA_044347385.1). Lineage (GTDB taxonomy): Bacteria > Pseudomonadota > Alphaproteobacteria > Rickettsiales > CAIPFW01 > CAIPFW01. The sequence goes on along the minus strand of JBIKUW010000083.1, from coordinate 76 downwards.
TTTTGTCATCCCTGTCAAGCAAAGAAAACTAGAATGACAATACAAGACTGCTTTCATCCCACTGCTTTAGCACTTA